>CAZOIE010000056.1:7713-7931 GCA_964579905.1 uncultured Planctomycetia bacterium | reverse complement strand
AGTCTTTTCTTGAGGTTTAGCCATCCATGATAATGAGGTCAACCTTCTCCTGCTTTGCCTTTTTAAGCCCCTCATTTAGGCTGGTAGAGATAGAGACATCGAAATTTGCCGCGGCCACTTCAGATTGTATAATCTCAGCAACATCAGCATTTTCATCGATTATTAAGATCTGTTTTCTAGATAGTTTGTCCAAGCCTTCTGACTGTGAAGCCTTTAGC
>CAZOIE010000056.1:0-7703 GCA_964579905.1 uncultured Planctomycetia bacterium | reverse complement strand
AGTTTTTATTAACTCCTTTGGATCATAGGGCTTTTTTAGGTAGAACTTTATCCCTTTCTTGTATGCGAACAGCTCATCTACAGTTTGATCTTTTGCGGTGAGGATTATTACGGGAATACTCCATGTCCTGGAGGATTTTTTTAGCTCATCATATACTTTAAAGCCATCCATCTCCGGCATAATTATATCAAGGAGGATTACATCTGGTTTTTCCGAATGAGCAATATGCAATCCGGAATATCCATCGTTAGCAGAAAGAACGTCGTAACCGCTGGATTCCAATCTTAGCTTAACTACATTTACCAGATCTGGCTCATCATCGATTATTAGAACACGTGCTTTACTCATTTTTACTCCTTTTGCCTAATAGTATAAAAGCCTATTTTAATGATTAATTACTATAAACTATATTTATGTAATTCGCAATATAATTTTATTATTCGCCATTAAATAGAGTTTTTCTTAAATAGGAGGGGGGAATTTTTAACTGATCACGGTATTTTACAATCGTACGCCTGTTTATTTTCATCTCTTTCTTATTAAGTGTTTCGGCTATATCTTTATCAGTTAAAGGGTTGTTTTTATCCTCACTGTCTATTAGTTTCTTAATTTCAGACTTTAGATTTTCTGAGGAGTAAGAGGAGTCCATCTCAGATTTAAATTCACCGCTGAAGAAATCTTTAAGCCTGAAATAACCGTTGGGTGTCTCAATGTATTTTTCTGATACAGCGCGGGAAACCGTTGATATATGCAAATTACACCTATCGGCTACATCTTTAAGCTTAAGAGGCTTTAAGTGTTCATGTCCCTCATCCAGCGCCTTTTTTTGTATCTCAACTATAGTTTCAGCAATCCTTCTTATGGTGTCATGTCTCTTGGCAACAGACTTAATCAGCCAAAGAGCAGCCTCTAATCGTTCTTTGAGGAATTTTTTGGTCTCCTGGGAGGTTTTTTTATCGCTCAGTAATTGTTTGTATTTGGAGCTTATCCTAAGCTCAGGAAGTTCATCATCATTCAGCTTAATCTGATAACCATCCTTTGCGGGTATTAGGAAAACATCGGGGCTTACGGTTTGAGCATCTCTTACGTTGCCAAATGATCTGCCTGGTTTTGGCTCAAGGCACAGTATATCCTTTACAGCCTCTTTAACCTCATCTACAGAGATTTTTAAATTTTTGGCAATAAGAGAGTATTTTTTCTTCTTAAGTTCTCCAAGATACTTTTTAACTATTGCTTTAGCAATGGAGTTTTGCTTGTCCTTGATACTGTTTAACTGTATAAGAAGGCATTCAGACAAGCTTCTTGCTCCCACCCCATAAGGCTCAAACCCCTGGATAAGCTTAAGCAGTTTTTGGGTTTCACGCAGATCAGCCTTTTTGATCTGTGCTATTTCTTCTAAATCCGTTTCAAGATAGCCATTTTTATCCAAATTTTCTATCAGGTATTCTCCGATTGTGCGCTCTTTACCAGAAAGCTTAATCATATGCAGCTGATGCAAAAGATGCTCACTCAAGGTAATTTTTTTGGTTATAAGACTTTTCTTATAGGAGTCCTTTTCCTGATCTTGCTTTTGCATGCCCTGACGCGTATCGCCCGCAGACAGGTACTCGTCAAAGTTTTCATCTACACCGGATACCTCAGTTTTTTCTTCAGCTGGGATCTGCTCAGCCTCATCCTGTGGAATTTCAAGTAAAGGGTTTTCTTCAAGCTGTTGCAAGATACACTGCCTTAATTCCAATACAGGCATCTGCAATATATGAAGCCTTTGTTTTAACCCGGGGGTAAGTGCTAACTTGTGGGTTAATTTCTGTATGTTAACTAGGGATTGTTTTAATCTTTCTTCCATTTCTCACTTGTGGTTATTTTTTATCTATATTATTATACCTTAATTCTATAAGATTTCAATTGTCTTTGGCTTGCTATAGGATTATAATTTAATTGTTAATATATAGAACTTAAATAATTTTGATATGTTATCTAACAAAATGTTAAAACTTTTTCTTACAGTATTCTTTTTTAGTATCTTTGGCTATCTATATTTTAGATATTTTGAGGTAAAGAGTATATATTTTCCAACCAAGCAGATAGAGTTTTATCCAAAGGATTTTGACTTGGATTATGAGGAGATATCCTTTAATACAAAGGACAATGTTTCACTTAATGGCTGGTTTATTCCTGGCAAAAGACCAAGAGCAACGCTAATTTTCTGCCATGGCAATGCAGGTAACATAAGCAATCGCTTAGAATTCATAAGGTTATTTAATAGTATAAATCTCAATATATTCATATTTGATTATAGGGGATATGGAAAGAGCAAAGGCTCGCCAAATGAGAAGGGAACATACCTAGATGTTAGGGCTGCTTATGAATATGTTTGTTCAAGGGATGATGTTGATAAGAACAAGGTTATTGTATATGGGGAGTCATTAGGCGGCGCTGTTGCTATTGACCTTGCGAAGGATCAGGAAGATCTGATGGCGCTTATAACATTTGGCTCATTTTCCTCAACTAAAGATATGGCAAAGGCAGTATATCCGTTTCTTCCTATATGGTTTATGGTAAGCATGAAGTATGATAATATATCCAAGGTCAAAGATATAAAGATTCCAAAGTTGATAGCCCATGGTGCAAATGACGAGATAGTGCCTTTTAAGCAAGGAGAGGCGCTTTTTAAGGAAGCAGCCAATCCTAAGGAATTCTTGGTTTTGAGGGGTGGGCATAATGATGCTATTTTGATTGAGCAGGGGGAGTTTCTTAAAAAGGTAGATGAATTTCTCACAAAGTATGGAGATTAAGAATGGATAAGATAATATTATCGAAGGAAGGTTACGAGAAATTAATAGCAGAGTTAAATCATATGAAAACTGTAAAAAGGAGAGAGATAGCAAAGCAACTGGAACATGCGCGCGCCCTAGGTGATCTTCGGGAAAATGCGGAGTATGATGCTGCCAAGGATGCCCAGGCACATCTTGAGAAGAGAATATCGGAGCTAGAAGCCAAGCTAACCAATGCGAGCTTGATAGATGAAGATTCGATGGCAAAGGATAAGGCTTTTATAGGAGCAAAGGTAACCTTGGAAGATTTAGAGGATAAAAGAGAGGTTTGCTATATGCTGGTTTCATCTGAGGAGTCCGACTTTGCTCAAAATAAGATTTCTGTAACCTCACCTATAGGAAAGGCGCTCTTAGGACACAAGGTTAACGATAAGGTTAAAATAGAGATTCCAAGAGGGACAATTACCTATAAGATTCTAAAGATTGAAAGGTAATAATACATACATTGGCTATATCCCTATCTATATTCATATTAGCATATCTGCTATTTATATTCCTGCCTAAAAGAAGGCCCCATATCGCTATAATTGGAACCATCCTGCTCATATTAACCAGAACTATTTCCTTTTCTGAGGCACTTGCATCTATAAACTGGAATGTTATGGGTATATTTGTCGGCATGCTTATTATGGCGGATCTCTTTATGGATAGCAGGGTACCTGCTTATCTTGCCGAGCATATTGTAAATCGCTCGAAAAACACATGTGTTTCTATACTTCTTATATGTGCTTTAACTGGTTTTATCTCAGCCTTTGTTGAGAATGTTGCAACAGTCCTTATAATCGCACCAATTGCCATGTCGCTTGCAAAGAGGCTCGATATTAGGCCCATAAATATGATGATAGCAATTGCCATAAGCTCCAATTTGCAAGGTTCGGCCACCCTAATAGGAGATCCTCCAAGTATGCTTCTTGGCGGGTTCAGTAAAATGACATTCATGGATTTCTTTTTCTATCAAGGTAAGCCTAGTATATTTTTTGCTGTTGAGCTTGGCGCACTAGCATCCTTTATCGTGCTTTATTTTTTCTTCAAAAGCAATAAGGAGAAAAAGGATATACCTAAAAAGGAAAATATAAAATCATTTGTTCCTAGCGTATTTCTTATTGGGTTGATAATTGTTCTGGCTATATCGTCTTTCATGGATACAGGGTTTAGCTATCTGGCTGGTGTATTATGTATGGTGTTTGGACTGGCTATTCTAATATGGGATGTAGTTTTTCAAAAGAACAGCTTAATAAAACGCATTAAATCCCTAGACTGGGAGACAACATTTTTTCTTATTGGTATATTTGTAATCGTTGGGTCTATCTCCCAGCGCGGATGGATAGATATAATTGCAAACGGTCTTTCACAAGTTATAGGCGGGAATTTATTGCTTGGTTATATATCTATTGTTGTTATATCGGTTGTTATCTCAGCCTTTGTCGATAATGTTCCATTTTTGGTAACCATGCTTCCTGTAGCAATAAAGATGGCGCAGAATCTAAATGTAGAACCGAGCCTTTTCTTATTTGGCTTGTTGATAGGTTCGACCCTAGGCGGTAATATTACACCCATAGGGGCATCTGCAAATATTGTCGCAACCGGTATCCTTAAAAAGGATGGATACGATGTAAAATTTAGTGAGTTTATAAAAATAGGCCTGCCCTTTACAATCGCTGCTGTCACAATCGCCAGTTTATTCGTATGGGTTGTTTGGGCTAGATAGGAGGACAAGATGAAAAGAATCATTTCTATTGTTATTTTATTTGTAATTATATGTTGTTTCTATTCTTTGTACGATGGAATGTGTGATGATATTGATGCAACAACAAAGGCTACCAAAAAGGTCTCTAGTAAAGGCCAAGACGCCGATTTGATTTATATTGATAACAAGATATGCCCTGTTTTAAACAGAAAAATATCAGAAGAATTTAAGGTGCAATATACCTACAAAGGGAAGGTCTATAATTTTTGCTGCAAAAGCTGTATTAATAAATTTAAAAAGAAACCGCAAAAATATATTAAAAAATTGCGATAGAAATAATTACAAAGATGGGACAATTCTTATTCGTACTAAAACACTATCTCATAGAGATATTATCTGCTTTAGCAATAGGATTTTTTATAAGCGGCTTGATACACGAGTTTATTCCCACAAACTGGGTTGAAAAGAATCTGGGCAAAAAGGGTTTTACTTCAATATTCTATGCTACACTTGCTGGAACACTGCTTCCCATTTGCTGTTGGGGAGCCCTGCCTGTTGCGGTAAGCTTCCATAAGAAGGGCTCAAGGCTCGGTCCAACATTGGCGTTTTTAGTAGCCACACCGGCCACCTCGGTAAGCGCGCTGCTTGTAACGTATAAACTGTTAGGCTTGGAGTTCACGATCTTTATATTTTTTGCCGTAATAATTATGGGATTACTTATTGGCAGTCTAGGCAATAGACTCTCCTTTAAAGCGTCCAAGTCCCCTGATGAGGTATGTCCGCACTGTGAGGAGAAAACCCCTCATACTCACAAAAGGAGTTTCTTAGTAAGAATTAAAGCTGTTTTTAAATTTGCCTTTTGGGATATGCTAAGAGAAATAGGCCTTGAGATGCTTCTTGGAATATTGTTAGCTGCGATTGTAGCTACATTTGCACCATTAGGTATGTGGATAAAGCAAAACCTTTATGGATTCTTTGGATATATATTTGCTATTGTGTTCGGTTTAGTTATGTATATTTGTTCAACCGCTACTGTGCCGCTTGTAGATGCATTTATAAAGCAGGGAATGAATATAGGTGCTGGTATGACTCTGCTATTGATAGGTCCTATCACAAGCTATGGTACAATTTTGGTGCTGAAGAAAGAATTTGGAATAAAAATTTTGTTGTTCTATCTCTCCTTCATAACCATTAGCTCACTTCTTTTAGGCTACCTGTTTTTTCTTCTTTAATTCTTTCCTAATAAAGGATCAAATTAAGACCTTTCGGAAAGCCTATTCCGGAGGGATTTTTGTATTTTATCAATGGGTGGGCGAAGAAGAAGATCGGAGCAGCCAGCTCCAGATAGGAAACCAGCCAATAAGGGGTATATATCATTCCAATAGTGGTAAATTCTAATATACATTGGAATAGAAGGAACAGCATTAAATTGACCATAAGAGAGGTTACCTTGACGGTGGTAGAAGCAATCTCTATAGCAGCCTCTTTGTTTTGCGGATTTTCTATCCAGTAATCCTTATTGGGTATTGACCATACCCATCTAGGTATCCTTTCAAGTATAAATGGTAGCGTTACCGTCAGGCTATTTGTTAGCAGTGTAATAAGATACCATAGAATATAGAAATGTTCTTTACCCATCCAAAGCTGTGGATTTGCATCAATATCAAAGTGTACAACTATTTTATCCGGTAGTATCTTATGAGTGAAGACAGGTTGCACAACCATGAATATCAGCAGGAATACCCAGAGCCATTTTGTTATTAGTCTAACCATTTTTTATTATAGTATGTTATAATGGCTGAAATTATACCATATAAAAATAGAAATTGAAATCTTTATTAAGGATGATAAATGGGCAACTTTCCGAATAATTTCCTATGGGGAGCAGCAACCTCATCCCATCAGGTCGAGGGTAATAATAACCTAAATGATTGGTGGGAGTGGGAGCAAGAGGGAAAAGCCAGTGAGCATTCAAACGCTGCATGCAAGCATTATAGTCACTTTAAAGAGGATTTTGCTATTGCGAAAGAATTAAATCATAATTGCCACAGGTTTTCACTTGAATGGAGCAGAATAGAGCCAGAAGAAGGAATTATAAATCAAGAAGCTATATCTCATTACAGAGAGGTTATTCAGTCTTTAAGAAGCCTAAACATTGAGCCGATAGTTACAATCAACCATTTTTCCCTACCGCTTTGGTTTTACAAGAAGGGTGGCTGGGAAAATCCAGATGCGCCTCATATATTTGCTGAGTTTGTAAAAAGAATAGCTAGAGAATATGGCGATATGGTAAGTTACTGGATTACCATTAATGAACCAATTGTCTATGCTTATCAGGGGTATATTATTAGCAAGTGGCCACCCGGGAAGAACGATTTTTCATTGTGTCTACGAGTAATTAGAAACTTAATACTGGCGCATGTTCTATCTTACCAAGCAATACACTCTCAGGTCAAAGATTCAAAAGTAGGCCTTGCAAAGCACGCCATAGTATATGAGCCTTGCAGCAGAATTTCTCTCAAGGATAAGCTTTCTGTGTCGCTACGAAGTTACATCACAAATCACTTTTTTATAAAGTCTATTATGAAAGGTAAAATATCCCTACCTAGGTTTTTCAATGAGAAGCTGCCTATTAAGAGGAGCCTTGATTTTATAGGGATCAATTATTACCGAAGGGATTTTATTAGGAATATCGGATTTGGTTTACCTGAAATTTTAGGGGATATATGTAAGCCATCTCATCATAAGAAGGAGATAGTAGCCATAAATTCCCTTGATTGGGAGATATATCCAAAAGGCTTATACAAGGTATTAAAGGATTTCTCAAGATATAAATTGCCCCTTATTGTTACCGAGAATGGTATGTGTACTGATGACGATAAAGAGAGGGTCAAATTTTTGAAGGATCATCTAAAAGAGTTACAGCGTGCCATAGATGAAGGCTTCGAAAAATTTGGCTATATCCAATGGTCTCTTATGGATAATTTTGAGTGGGATAAGGGGTTTTCACCTAGATTTGGCCTTGTAGGTATGGACTATAATACACAAGAGCGCAAGATAAAAGAGAGCGCTCTATATTACGCTAGGGTTTGTAAAGAAGGTAGGGTTGAATAATATGAGCGCACAGAAAGATACTGACCTAATCATATTTGATTTAGATGGTACCCTTGTTGATTCAAAGA
>CAZOIE010000055.1:0-7935 GCA_964579905.1 uncultured Planctomycetia bacterium | reverse complement strand
GCATGCAAACTAACAGGCGCAAGAGCTAAAAAACCCACATCCCATAAAACTGCAATGCGTCGAATACCTTGCTAAAAGGCTTCCTAAGGATGATGGGAATGTACAGACCATATTGGACAATACAAAAGATGCTGTTGATAGAGCAGATACCATTATTAAGAATTTATTAGATTTTTCCAGTGTATCGAAGAGCAATATGTGTCCCTCAAACCTACATACTGTTATAGATAATTCTTTATTGCTAGTTAAAAATCTAATTATTAGGCACAAAATTCATGTGAAGCGGGATTTTGCAACAGACATTCCAGATATTATCATTGATAATAATAAAATCGAACAGGTATTTATAAATCTCTTTGTGAATTCCATAAACGCTATGCACAAAGAGGGGACGCTAGAGATAAAAACTTATTTAGAGGAAGGAAAAGACAAAAAAAGGGTACTTATTGCCGAGGTTTGTGATAGTGGGCCGGGAATAAAAAAAGATATTTTAAATAAGGTATTTGAACCATTTTTTACCACCAAGCAAAAAGAAGGAGGCACCGGTTTAGGATTGTCGATCGTAAGGAATATTATTGAACTTCATGATGGGGAAATAAAACTGCAGAATAGAGAAAAAGGAAGTGGTTTAAAAGTTGTTTTGACATTCAAAGTTACATAGTTAAAGAGAGAGGGGAATATGGACAAGAAAAAAGTGTTGTTTGTTGATGACGAGGAAAATTTCCTCCGCGTTGTAAAATTGAACCTTGAGGAAACAGCTGGATACGAGGTTAAGATAGTTACAGATGCTGCAATGGCTATTGACGCGGTGAGGAAATTTAATCCCGACCTGATATTCCTGGATATAATTATGCCAGATATAGACGGGGGAGAGGTGGCTGCCCAGTTAAAGGATGATGAAGATTTAAAGCGTATTCCGATAGTTTTTTTAACGGCCCTTGCCAAAAAACAAGAAGCAAGGATTAGAAATAGCCATGTGGGCGGATACCTTTTGGCTAAGCCAGTGACAACTCAGGAGCTTATCGATTGTATTGAGAGATGCACTAAAATATAATATATAAGGAGCTCTCAATGGATAGAAGAGAATTTTTGAAGTTATTGGTAGCATCAACAGCTGGTTTGTTTGCATCAAAAGAGGTTGGTAGATTTAGAAAAGGACTTGATGCATTTGCAAGCCTTGAACCTGATCTTGTTGTTGCAAAGGGAAGCATACCCAGCAGAGTTGTCGAAGAGGCTATAGAGGCCTTTGGAGGGATTAAGAGGTTTATCTCAAGGAATGATAGGGTATTAATAAAGCCTAATATAGCATGGGATAGAGCGCCGAATTTAGCGGCAAATACAAATCCTGAGATTGTTGGTACCCTTGTAAGGCTATGTGTTGATGCAGGAGCTAGAGAGGTTAGGGTGTTCGATAGAACGTGCAATGATCCAAGGAGAAGCTATGTATCAAGCGGTATAGCAAAGGCGGCTCGGGATGCAGGGGCGAATGTTTTCTACGCCGATGAGGATAAAGTCCAAATGCGGCCTATAAATGGGAATGTATTAAAGAGCTGGCCTATATTAACTGCTGCGTTAGAGGTAGATAAAATTATTAATGTTCCGATTGCAAAGGTTCATAGCCTGTCTCAATTAACACTTGGAATGAAGAATTGGTTTGGCATAGCCGGTGGATCAAGATCGAGGTTTCATCAGCATATCCACAATGTTATCCCAGAGATTGCCAGCGTTGTTAAGCCCACTTTGGTCGTTTTAGATGCAATAAGGATAATGGAGAGCAATGGCCCGACCGGAGGCAGCGTAAGCTATGTGAAGAAGCTTGATACAGTAATCGTAGGACGCGATCAGGTTGCAGTTGATGCCTACGGCACGACATTGTTTGGTCTTAGGCCCCAAGACTTAGGATTTGTAGTGAACGGATATAAGATGGGCCTTGGCCAGATGCATCTTGATAAACTAAATATCAAAAAGATCTCAGTATGACTAAATTGAGAAACCTAAGACGCATATCACAGGTTTTCTTTTTCTCTATTTTTATCTTTCTTCTGCTTGGTACAGAGTACCGCGGAAAGGATATAATACAGCTTCCTGTTAGATTGTTTCTAGATTTTGATCCTCTTTTGCTTATCTCAACCATTATCTCAACTCACACAATTATAAAAACACTGCTACTTTCTTTAGTTGTTGTTTTATTGACCGTAGTCCTTGGAAGGGTGTTTTGCGGCTGGATATGTCCCTTTGGAGTGATACATAATGCCGTTAGTTTCTTAAAGAAAAAGAAAGATTTAAATCAAAAAGAAGGTATCTGGAATTCTTGGCAGAATTTTAAATATCCCTTACTTCTTTTTCTTTTGATAGGGTCTTTATTTTCTATGCAGCTTGTAGGAATATTTGATCCTCTTAGTTTACTAGTGCGCTCATTGAGCCTTGCGATATTCCCCGCTATATCGTTTCTGACAGAAATTACTATTAATAAGAATTTCCTCTCCTTCAAGCTGCCGTATTTTAGAGGAGCCCTGCTTTTCGGTACGATATTTCTATTTTTGGTTTTAATCAATATAAAGAAACGAAGGTTTTGGTGTAAATATATCTGTCCCTTGGGAGCATTACTAGGCCTATTAAGCCGTTTTGGGATATTGAAACTTGCCGTTAACAAAGATTGTACTGACTGTAAGATGTGTCTTAAGGTTTGCCCTGCTGGTGCTAGTCCCGATTCAACAAAGGGCTGGAAGAAATTGGAGTGCTTTTTCTGTTATAATTGCACAGATGAATGCCCAGTAAAAGCCATATCGTTAGGATTTAATCCTAAAAGGATAAATAATGATGCTATAGATTTAAACAAAAGATATCTGATTGGTTCTATTCTAGGGGGAATATTGTTATTTCCTCTGGTTAAGCTAAATCCAAAAGCAAAGCTAAAAAGCCCGAATCTGATAAGGCCCCCTGGCTCACTGGAAGAAAAAAAGTTTTTATCAAGGTGCATAAGATGCTCTGAGTGCATGAAGGTATGTCTTACCGGAGGGTTACAGCCCACAACACATGAAGCTGGTTTACAAGGTATATGGACTCCGGTTTTGGTGCCGAAGATAGGATACTGTGAATTTAACTGTACCCTTTGTACGCAGGTATGCCCTACTGGGGCTATAAAGAATCTTACCCTTAAAGAAAAGCAAAAGACTAAATTAGGCCTTGCCTGTATTGATAAGAATAGATGCCTTCCACATGCGCTCGGCATAGATTGTATTGTATGCGAAGAACACTGCCCTATAAGCCCAAAGGCTATACACCTAAGCGAAGCACGCATTATCACAAGGGATGGCAAGCGCAGAACCATAAAAAGACCGCAGGTTGATTCCAAGCTGTGCATAGGGTGCGGCATATGCGAGAACAAGTGCCCGGTAAAAGATAAGCCAGCTATATATGTTACCTCGATAAACGAAAGCCGCTCAGAGAGTAGCAAGCTAACCGTTTAAAAAAATCTCTAATTGTGTAAACTTTTTTTGATCTTTTTCGTCTAAATAGGTGGAGGTCAAAAAAAGGAGGCGTAAAATGAAAGGGAAATTTTTGAGAGTTCTGACAGTTGCAGTATTGCTGGTTTTTGTATCAGGCGCTACTTTACCTGTGCTTGCTGAGGATACTGAAACAACTACCAGAAAGGGAAAACACCATCATAGGCCTAGAGGGTGGGATAAGGGCAATAAAACAGGATGGGAAGAGTCTGATACTCCGCCGGGTAAAGGGCATTCGAAAAAAGGAAGAGAGCGCAAAGGTGAATTCAAGAAAAGATTACAGCACCTCAAAGAAAACAACCCCGAGAAATATCAAGAGGTTATGAAGAAAAGAAAGAAGAAACAGCATGAACGCCTGAAGACGCTAAAGGAAGAGAATCCAGAGAAGTATAAAGAGATTATGCAGAAGAAGAGAAAAGCCACGAAAGAAAGACTCCAGAATTTAAAAGAGACCGATCCGGAGAAGTTTAAAGAAGTAATACAAAAAAGAAGAAAGGCAACCAAAAAGAAACTCAAGCATTTAAAGGAGAACAATCCTGAGAAGTATGAAAAGATCATGCAAAAGAGGAAGCACAAAGAGCACAAGCACAAAGAGAATAAGCATAAAAAGCACCGCAGGCACAAAAAGAATAAAGAAGAATAGTTGGTAATATGAAAAAGACAGCATTAGAGGATTTAGAATTAATAAAAGAGATTAAGGGCGGCGATAAAACCGCCTTTAAGAAACTTGTCGATAAATATAAAAAAAGGGCCTATTCGATAATATGCAGCATAGTGAACGACAAAGAGGAGTCAAAGGATATTCTTCAGGAGGCATTTGTGAGAACGTTTTATTCTATAAGGAGCTTTAGGGAAGATTCGAGTTTTTACAGCTGGTTTTATAGAATAGTTATGAACCTATGTAAGGATCATATAAGGCGTAAGCCCAGAGCATTATACAGCATAGACCAAACCATAGAGGATAGTTCTGGTAACGAATTTAAGAGCATAGAGCTTAAGGATAACAAAGAAGACCCGGCCCATAGATCTGTTAGCAAGGAGATGGGTTATATGATACAGAAAGCACTTCTTAGACTTCCTGCAAGACAGAGAATGGTATTTGTATTAAAGTGGACTCGCGGATTAAGTCTTCAAGAGATATCGGATTCACTGGGCTTGAATATATCAACGTGCAAGGTTCATCTTTTCAGGGCAATGAGGGCATTGCGTAAGGAGCTAGATCCTTATTATAGGAATATGGAGGTGTGAACTATGAAAGAGTGTAAATTTATCAAGAAGAAGATATATGGATATATATCCAACCTCTTAGATAGCGATGATACAGAGAGGATAAACGGGCATTTAGCAGTCTGTAAAGATTGCTCAAGAGAACTTGATAGGTTAAAACAGATTATTGAAGCAGCCTCAAGCGACAAGCGTTATGAGCTTTCAGATGAATCTTGGGAGGAGTTTGATAGGGAGCTTGTGGAAAAGGTATCCGAGCAGCACAAGGAATATGTATTAAAGCCAAAAAGAAACACCTTCCCCGGTATGATCCTAAAACCTGCCCTGGTTGTTTTGGTTTTAGCCCTGGTGGTGTTCTTGGGAAGCAGCTCTTTGATTAATAATGTAGACAGGCAGGATATTATGCTCTCTGAGACCGAAGAAGAGCTTTTATATGAACTTGAGCTTTTAGACGAGCTGGATGTACAGATATCGGTAAATGGTTATACCGATGAAATATTGGACGAGATTGATGATATGCTTCTTGAAGAGATGGAGTTGCTTGATTCGTTCGAGGTTTCTTAATAAAGAAAAACTTATATTTAATAGGGGCATAATAATATGAAGTCAAATATTACATTAATCGGAATGCCAGGCGCCGGAAAAAGCACAACGGGTGTTATTTTAGCAAAATACCTCTCCTTTGATTTTATCGATACAGATGTTTTAATTCAGACAAATCAACAAAAGACTCTACAGGATATTATTGATGAAACAGATTACTTGAACATACGAAAAATAGAGGAAGATGAGATCCTAAAATTAAACATAGAAAACTGTGTTATTGCAACAGGAGGTAGCGCAGTATACAGCGAAAAAGCAATGACATATCTTAAAAATATGTCTACCAGTATCTTTTTAAAGGTTTCGTATGATGTAGCCTGTCGCAGGATAAAGGATTTTGAGCAAAGAGGAATAGCTAAGCCAAAAACCCAGACTTTTATCGATCTTTATAGAGAACGCCAGCTCTTATATGAAAAATATGCCCAGCTAACCATTGATTGCGATAATTTAGACCAAGAGTCTATAGCCCAAGATATACTGAAAAAAATAAAGGAATAAAATCCTATTGACATTTTAATGAACTTATAGTATAAATACTTAGTACCAAGATACCCTTTTAAACCCGTCCTGAGAGATGGGTAAAGGAAAATACGATGGAAAATTTAAAAAGATATTATTAGCTTACCTTTACACCCATATTGGGAAGGTGAGCTATTTTTTTGTCTAGAGTTTTAAAGGAGGGTGACTATGAAGTCCCGCGAAAAATCAAAGATACTAGATAAGGAATCTATGGATAGGACGCTGCTTAGAGTAGCCCATGAGATATTGGAAAAGAATAAAGGGGTGAAGGATATAGCAATCATAGGTATAAAGACAAGAGGGGCATATTTGGCTGAGCGTATAGCCGCTCTCATAGAGAAGATAGAGTCCAACAAGGTTCCTGTAGGCGCCTTGGATATAACCTTATACAGGGATGACCTATCCGAGATATCGTATAAACCTATAGTCCAGGCAACCCAGATAGATTTTCATATAACAGGGAAAAATATAATCCTAGTAGACGATGTATTATACACCGGTCGCACCATAAGGTGTGCACTGGATGAGCTTGTGGATTTCGGAAGACCCAAAAATATACAGCTTGCTGTTTTAATTGACAGAGGCCATAGAGAGCTTCCTATTAAGGCAGATTATGTAGGTAAGAATGTACCTACAGCTGAGAAGGAGAATATTCAGGTTAAACTTGAGGAGATCGACGGTAAGGATGAAGCGGTTGTGGAAGAGTCGACCACGACCTAAGCAAGGAGAAATTATGGAAGAATGGACAAAAAAGGATCTATTGGGAATAGAGGAGCTTACCAAGGAGGAGATTTTATTCATACTTGATACCGCTGAGTCGCTCAGAGAGGTATCGACAAGGCCTATTAAGAAGGTCCCAGCCCTCAGGGGCAAGACGGTGGTTAATTTCTTCTTCGAGCCAAGCACGCGTACCCGTGCTTCCTTTGAGCTTGCGGCAAAGCGTCTTAGCGCTGATATAGTGAATATATCGGTTAACTCAAGCTCTATAGTAAAGGGAGAGACCTTGAAGGATACCGCAAGGAATATAGAGGCTATGAAGGTGGATATAATCGTTATGCGCCATTCCTCGGCAGGGGCACCACATCTGCTTGCCAAGACCGTTTCATCCGGCGTAGTAAACGCAGGGGATGGTTCGCACGAACATCCAACACAGGCATTATTAGATATGTTTACTATCAGGCAAAAGAAGGGGAAAATTGAGGGCTTGAATGTAAGTATTATAGGTGATATTGCGCACTCAAGGGTTGCGCGCTCTAATATATGGGGATTAAAGAAGCTTGGCGCCAATGTAACCGTATGCGGCCCATCAACCCTTATGCCAAAAGATATAGAAAAGCTAGGGGTAAGGGTTACCAATAAACTCGAAGAGGCTATAAAGGATGCGGATGTATTAAATATATTAAGGATACAGCTTGAAAGACAAAGTGAAAACCTTTTTCCCTCCATACGAGAATATGCGATTAAGTTTGGAGTGGATAGTGAAAAACTAAAATGTGCAAAAAAGGATATTTTAATAATGCACCCAGGGCCTATTAATAGGGGCATAGAGCTAACCCCAGATGTTGCAGATGGTCCATACTCGGTCATTTTAAATCAGGTTACAAACGGTGTAGCAGTCAGAATGGCCGTTTTGTATCTGGTATCGGGTAAACCTGAAAGTGATGAATAAGGAGCTTCAATATGAATCTTTTAATTAAGAATGGCAGGGTAATAGATCCGAAGAACAAGATAGATGATAATCTGGATATATTGGTTGAGAAAGGCAAGGTTGCTAGGCTCGCCAAATCTATTAAGGAGAATGGGCAGAAGGTTATAGATGCCAAAGGCATGATCGTTTGCCCGGCCTTAGTAGATATGCATACGCATATAAGAGAGCCCGGCAGAGAGGATGAGGAAACCATACTTAGCGGTTCACGCGCTGCAATAAAGGGTGGATTTGCAAGTATAACTGTAATGCCAAATACCTCACCGCCCGTAGACAACCAGGGTACTGTTGAGTTTATCTATTCTGAGTCACGCAAGGTAGACCTTGTAAATGTGTACCCGATAGGTGCAATAACAAAAGGCCTAGAAGGAAGGGAGC
>CAZOIE010000054.1:0-8005 GCA_964579905.1 uncultured Planctomycetia bacterium | reverse complement strand
GAAATTGGCATTCGCCTGATTCCTATAGAGGGGCTTAGTATAACGGGTAACTACACTAGGATGAATACGCGCAATCATTCGACAGGCTTCGAGTTATCTAGAAGACCCAAAGATAGCCTGAGCCTGGTGACGGATTGGGACTTGCTTGAGAAGTTAAACGTAAATGTTGCCTTGAATTACTTTGGCCACAGGTATAACAATCCGGCAAATACAAATAAACTAAAACCATACCTGAGGGTTAACCTTGCATCTTCATATGAGCTTTCAGAGGATTTTAGAATTTTTGGTTCGGTGAACAATCTCTTTGATAGCCATTCTGAGCTTATAAGCGGTTATAATACACCCGAGCTATCATATTACCTTGGGGCAAAGAAGACCTTCTAGAGCTAGTAATAATAATTGACATTGACTGAATGGATAAGATAATATAATAACCGAAAAGGCAAATAATTAGATTATGTTTAACTCATTTAGAATAGCGCTTATAATTTCCACACTGGTTCATTCGGCTATTTTTTTGCCCTTGCCGAACCTGAAGTTTTTTCCGAAGAGGTTGATCTCAAAATCTCCTGAGATAAACTATGTAAAGATTGCCAATTTGCCTGCACCGGTGGCAAAGAAACAGGTTATAGCTAAAAAAGAAAAACTTAAGGCTAGTAAAAGGAAGCAGGAGATTGCTAAGAAAAAAGAAGCTCTTAAGAAAAAGCAGAAACCCTCTAGCGTTAAGGAGAAACCAAAGCCAAAGATAAAGAACAGCTTTGTTCAGGTAAAGAAAGAAGAGCTTAAGAAACAACAGGCCAAAGAGAGAAAGAGGCAAAAGAAGAGGCAGGAGTTTCAAAAGCAAATAGACGAGTTAAACAAAAATACCGATTACCAGAATTACTATATGACCATAAGACGCCTTATCAAGAAATCCGTTAGATATCCAAGCAAGCAAGTTGAAGGGGATGTATATGTTAATTTTACCTTGCTTCGTGATGGTCAATTGTTGAGCTATTCTGTTCTTGATGAGGAATCGGTCGATAGTAATCTCTTGAAGAAGGCTGCCATGAATGGATTGAAGAGGGCAAGTCCATTTCCGCCTTTCCCAAGGCCCCTTAATAAAAAAGACAGCCTAAATATCAGCGTTATCATATCCTTCCGGATGTTTAATTAGCATCTAATACTATTAATATTAATAGTAATCTTAAACCTGCTTGACTAATTTTATTCTGACTGCTATACTGAAAAAAATGAAAAGAATAACAGTTAGAGTAATAGATAGGCCGTATGATATTGTTATAGGTAGGGGTTTGCTCGGGTGTACCTGTAAGCTTATCAGGAAGCTCAAGCTTGGCAATACCCCGATCATTATAACCAACCCCAAGATATACAAGCTAATAGGAAGTAAGCTTAAATCCATCCTTACAAAATCAGGTTTCCAAGGGGTCAAGCCGTATATCATAGCCGATTCTGAAAAGAGCAAATCCCTTAATACTGCAATAGGTGCTATTAAGTCTTTGGTTCAATTAAAGAAGTTCTCAAATCCTTTTATTGTTGCCTTAGGCGGGGGTGTTGTTGGAGACCTGGCGGGGTTTGTGGCAGCGGTATATAAGAGAGGAATTCCCTATATTAATATCCCAACAACCTTGCTTGCGCAGGTTGATTCCTCCGTAGGGGGAAAGGTAGCGGTTGATCTAGTTGAGGCTAAGAATCTAGTAGGTTCCTTCTATCAGCCAAGCCTGGTTATAGTTGATCCGCTTTTGCTTAAGAGTCTGGCAAAAAGGGATATTAGAAGCGGAATAGCCGAGATCGTTAAATACGGAATGATCTACAATAAGTCCTTTTTTGATTATCTAAGAGAGGATTATAGAAATATTTTGAGGCTCGCACCAAAGAGCATAGAGAAGGTGATCTACGAAAGCCTCACAATCAAGGCAAGGGTTGTAGAAGAGGACGAGAAAGAAACAAAGGGATTTCGTACAATACTTAACTTTGGTCATACCGTGGGCCATGCGCTTGAAAGTGCCGTAGATTATAGCAAGGCGTATTCGCATGGTGAGGCCGTAGCGTTTGGCATGGTGTGTGCTGCTGAGATATCAGAGAAAGCAGGACTTTGTAAAAAGACCGTAGTAGATGAACTTGAGTTACTGCTTGAGAGTTTTGGTTTACCTACATACATAAAAGGGGTAGATATAAATAAGTTGATGAATTCTCTTAAGCTGGATAAGAAGTTTATTCACGGTAAAACAAGACTTGTTTTACCTATTAAAATTGGTAAGGTAGCTGTGGTTGAAGATGTTCCATTAAAAATTATCAGGGATGTTGTAAAAAACAGGAGCTTTCAATGAAACAGACGGTGCTAGATAAGAACTTGGTTATTAGGAAATTCAAGAAGCAGGATGCAAAAAAAGTTAAAGATTTTATTGTATCCATATTAAGTAAAGAGTTTGCTATTGATAAGAGCGCTTATCCGGATACAGATCTTGAGCATATTCCTTCATCTTATGGCGGAAAGAGAGAGACATTCTTGGTGCTTACATTAAACAGCAAGCTAATAGGAACCGTGGCGGTTAAGGAGGATTCAAAGCACAGCGCCCTTTTAAGAAGGTTGTTTATTTCCCCGGATCAGCGCGGAAGGGGCTACGGTACTGTCTTAATAAAAGAGGCGGTTGATTTTTGTAAGGGGAAATCGTTCCATGAGCTGGTATTTAGGACAACCGCTAGGATGAGTGGCGCTATTATTAGTTGCAAGAGAAATGGTTTTGAAGAGAAGGAAAGGATTCAATTTGAGAATTTTGAGATTGTTAAGTTTGTTTTAAGCTTAAAATAAAATGGGTAAGAAGAAAGAGTTTAAAGAGCTAAAAGAAAAAGATATACAGCAGAGGTTGTACGGTGAGTACACTCTTATAGACTTTTACAAGACCACAAAGCACAAGATAGATGTTCCTCATCACCATGATACCAAGGAGGATAAAGAGAGAAAGAAGCATCTACGTAAAGAGATTGGTGAGATAAAGCATGAGATAGAGGATGCCAAGAAGGCCATTGAGAAGATGAAAAGAGAAAAGGCAAACTTAAATCATGAACAGGCTGTAGATAGCCCGCTAGGATTTCCTCCTATGGACTTTACTGTTATTGCTAATTTGATTCATGGTATAAGAAAGAATTACAAAGCTATTATTTTGATCTTAGCTATAGGAGCTCTTTTATTCTTTACTCCAAAGATTTTTAAAAGTTTTAAGGGGAGCGATGGAGCAAATATACCAGGGGCACCTGAAGTAAGGTACGTGGTTCAGGTTGCTGAGGTTGAGAGCATACCGGATGCTAATAGGCTTATGGATAGCTTAAAGGGTAAGGGCTTTGACGTGGATTTATTTGCCACAGTCTCAAAAAAAGGTATACCTAGATATAGAGTATATGTAGGCTCCTATAAGAAATACTCAGGTGCCAAGCCGCTTTTAAATAAGCTAAAAACTAAGGAAAATTTTACAGACGCTTTTATACGTAAAAGGTAGTGAAGTCATGGAACAGATGGAATATTTGGAAAAATTAGAACGGATACTAGAGAAAAACAAGGCATATAAGAAGGATGCCTATATCTTCGTATTGGAGGCGCTGGATTATACCTTGTCTAAGCTGACAAGCCCCAGGCATCTTGCTGCCAGGGAGCTTCTTGAGGGAATGAGGGAGTTTGGTATCGAACAGTTTGGACCGATGGTATTAGAAGTTTTTGCATACTGGGGTGTTAAGAAAACCGATGACTTTGGTGAGATAGTATTTAATTTGATAGAAGGGGACTTGCTGACAAAGACGGATACTGATTCAAAGGAAGATTTTAAGGGTGTTTTTGTCTTTCAGGATGTGTTTAAAAACGACTTTAAATTCAATGCATAGAAAAGTAGTCAGGATTATATTAGTTATATTTATAGCTTTGTCGTTTGCAGGCGCGGTAGAGGCTTCAAATAAGACATTTTATATTGAGATTAAGTCTGACAAAGATACAGTATTAAAGAATGCACTCTCAATTGTGAAAGAACATTATTTCATAGTATCGACTTATCATAAGGGCGATGGAAAGCTGACTGCAAAGAGAGAAGTTGATACTGCTATGGTGAAGGAGCTTTGGTTCAGGATTGTTGGCTCCATAGACCATGAGCTTGTCTTAGACTGTGAGGTAATAGAAAAGGACAAGATAGTAAATTTTTCACTGACCCCATCCATTCAATATACGCGCAACACGTTTTTCTTGCCAATATTTAAATCTCCACCAAAAGATATTGAGCCTACAAAGCTTCCGCTAAAAGAAGGCACGCCTACATTTAGCGAGGTGCAAGAGATACTTGTCGAAGTAAAGAATAAATCAGAGTCAAAATAGCCCCATCTAAATATCTGTAACGTTGAATTATGGCAAAAGGTTTAGCTGTAAAAGATATCCCCCTTAGCAAAATAGACACAGATGATGAGACTTATCTATTTAGATATAAGATAGAAGCTCGCCAATTATCGGATTCGATTAAAAAGGTAGGATTGATAAGTCCTATCTATCTTACCCCCAGGAAACCCCATAGCGTTGTAAGCGGATTTAGAAGACTGCAGGCGCATAAGTTGCTTAAGAGAAAACAGATTAAGGCCTTTATGCTTGATAGGTCACTATGCCATACAGACTGTGTCCTGTTAACGCTAAGCGATAATTATTATAATGGTAGCTTAAATGATATCGATAAGGCTTTTGCGCTTAATAAGCTAAAAAAGGTATTTTTGTTTAATGATAAAAAGTTGTTGAAGATGGCTCAGCTTTTAGAGCTACCTAAATCCATGGAGATTATTCGCTACTATTTAAAGATCGGTGAGTTTAATAACAAGATCAAGGATGGATATTTGGATGGTAGTCTTAGTCTGAACCAGTTATTCTTATTAACAAAGCTTACTGATAAGGAGAGATCAGATGTTTATAGAAATATAATAGTTAATTGTAAATTGAATACAAATGAATTAAAACAGGTAATTGCAAATTTAAAACTCATTGGAGAAAGAAAAAATAAAGATATCTCTGGGGTCTTAAAGATAGATTCAATAAAGAAGCTTTTGGATAATAAGTATCTTAAGCCAAGACAAAGAGCGGATATGTTGTCAGGCTTATTAAGGTCATTGGTTTATCCAGCTCTTACTAAGAAGAGTAAGGAGTTTCAGAGAATCGCTAGGAAATTGAATATAAATATAGATTATCCTGAGAACTTTGAAGGGGATTTTTTGAAGGTTCATCTAAAGCCTAGGTCCTATCAGGAGTTTTATGATATGCTAAAACTAAGCAAAGATAAGAAAAAGCTCTTGAGCGATTTATTCAGGCTCATTAAGTAGATATGGGTGAATTTAATTTCAAGTATGTATTTGTTGATAAAAAGGTTAAGAGTAATCGCCTTACGAAGTCTATACTACATAAGGTAAAGCCAAGATCTGTTAAATATGTTGATGATAAAAGGGGGATATGTAGATATTTGTCAGGCTCGCAGAATGGTATTGCCAATTCAAAGAAGGTACTGTTTATTTCAAGGCACCCTGGCGGTAATTTCATAAAGAGGTTTGATTATAATAAAGATCTCTCCAATAGAGATGAATATAGGATAGATTTAATAAGCGGGTGCATGTTTGACTGTGTTTACTGCTATCTACAGGCGTATCTTAGCGATCATTTTGTTACTGTCTATGTTAACCTGAATGATTTTAAGGATGAGTTTTTAAGATTGAAGAAAGAGAGAAGGGGAGGCTTAAAGAGGTCATTGTTTACAACAGGTGAGTTAAGCGATAGCTTAGCGCTTGAGCCTTTATGTGGCTATGCAAAATTTTTGATTGAGTTCTTTTTTGAAGAGGATCTGCAGCTTGAATTAAGAACAAAGAGTAAGGAGAAGGATCTATTTTCTAAGATTAGTTTTAATCCGAAAAATCTTCTTATATATTGGACGCTTAATCCAGCTAAGTATGTGAGGAAGTTGGAATTAAGAGCACCTTCTTTAAACGAAAGAATATCGGCTATAAGGGAGGCGCAGAATAGAAATATAAGGGTTGGTGTTAGGCTTGATCCTATATTACATCTTGAAGGGTGGGAAGATGAATATAGGGATTTGATAAAATTGATGGGAAATACCCTCAACCAACGCTATAATACACCATATTCTTTAGGGTGTTTTAGGCACACCCATGAATTAGGGCGCCTTATCAGGAAGAGATTTGGCGCAAGGCAGGAAATATTGAATGATGAGTTTATAAGGTGTTCTGATGGGAAATTTAGGTATTTTAGGGATACTCGTATAGGCATGTATAAAAAGCTTAATAATTGGATAGGAAGTTATCAGAAAAAAACCAAGGTATGGTTTTGCATGGAACCAAACTGGATTACGGAGATGGTTAAAAATTATGAAGAGTAGAGTATATATTAAACGTGTTACAAAAAGTAATTATGCACAGGAGTTTATCGGTGCTATTAAGAAGCTCTTTGCAGAAATAGCTCCCTTGAACGTGATAAAGAAGAATGACTTGGTAGGCATAAAGCTTAGTTTTGGGGAGGAGGGAAGCAAAGGGTATATAAGCCCCATATTTGTTAAGGAATTCATTAAGCATATAAAAAGAGCCAAGGCAAAGCCATTTCTACTTGAGACAAATACATTATACAAGGGTCAAAGGTCAAACAGCGTAGATCATATTAATCTGGCTATAAAGCATGGCTTTAATCCGGTTCAATTAGGTGCTCCTATAATTTTAGGGGATGGCATGCATGGCCATGATCAGTTTGAGATAAGGACGGACTTTAAGAACTTTAAGGAAATCAAGCTAGCATCAATTTTAAAGGATGTTGATTATATAGTTTCCCTAGCGCATGTAACGGGGCATATTTTAACAGGCTACGCTGGCAGTTTAAAAAATATAGGGATGGGTCTTGCTTCACGTGCTGGAAAATTAAAACAGCATTCAAATGTGCTTCCTGAAATAAAGCCAGCTAAGTGTATAGGGTGCAATATATGCATAGAGAGATGCCCTGTGGGTGCCATTAAAGAAACAAAGGATAAAAAAGCGGTAATTAAAAAGGATCTTTGTATTGGTTGTGGTAGTTGTACGGTTCTTTGTAGATATGGCGCTATCGGTATTTTATGGTCTGCTACATCAAAGGAAATACAGGAGAAAATGGCAGAGTATGCCAGTGGAATTATGAATTATAATAAGATGAGGTTCTTGTATGTTAATTTTTTGACACATTTTACAAAAGACTGTGATTGCATGTCAAAAGAGGAGGTAGGTCTAATTAAGGATATTGGATTTACAGCATCTTTTGATCCAGTTGCTGTAGATAAGGCCTCAATAGACATGATTAATAGCCATTCCGGAAGGGATATTTTTAAGGAATTATACCCCAAAATTGATTATTCCATACAGCTAAAATCAGCAGAGGAAATGAAGCTTGGGTTGTTAGATTATGAGCTTTTAGAGCTTTAATGGATAAAAATATCTACATCTATTGAATTTTAGTTAATAATAGTGTAAATTTTATAATAGCAAAACCTATATATATGGATAGGTTTTTTAATTTTAATATTAATAAGACCTTTTTAAAGTAATAAAATAAGGCAGACGAGAGGGATTCTAAGATGAGACGTTCAGCTATTAGATTAATATCGATAGTTTTAATAGAATTTCTCCTGTTTTCAGTAATTTCCCTTCCAATATCCCAAATAAATCAAACCACAAATACTTATGCCCTAGCCCCTACACTTTTAACCGATACGGATACAAGCGCCAAGGCTCTTGAAGATACACAAGGGGGGGAAGGTGCCGCGGAAAATGCAACCCAAGGAATAGATGGGAGAGTTTTAGCAAGTATTCTTAGGGAGGTTAATATAAGTAGATCAACAGCCAATAGAGAGTTATCCGCTTTTATACCAGCCGGCGAAGGCAATTATGCGATTAATATCAGTATAGGTGGGACAAAAATAGAAATGTCCCTTGTGAATTATGAGGGCAGTATAATTAAAAA
>CAZOIE010000053.1:1213-8069 GCA_964579905.1 uncultured Planctomycetia bacterium | reverse complement strand
CAAGCCTGGCAGTTGAGGGGGAGCTGACAGACAAAGGGCTTGCAGCGCTATCGGACACCTCTGATTCAATGGCAAAAGAGCTTGCCAAGATGTTAATCAAGAAATCTGAAACAGGAGACCAGTGTCTTAAGGATATATGGGCAAATTATCGCAAGAAAGAAGTGCAGGTCGAAATGAGGATATCCAAGATTATTTCTGCGCCTGAACCAGAGCCGGAAATAATCTCAAAGAAAGAAGAGCTCAAGCCGGCATCTAATATCAAGAAAGCCAGCTCAGAGGTCGAAAAGATCGGTGACCGAATTGTAAAGGTTCAATTCACCGAATTCATCGGAAAGCGCAAAAAGAAGGTGACACACATTGAAGTCAAATCAGCTGAGCTTGACAAGATGATCGAAAACGCGAAAAGGCCGGTACAGGTGCAATTTTCTTTGTTCTAAAACAAAATTTGGTAAAGTGGGGAAGATATTGCCAAAGACGTGCCGCTCTGGTTGGGTTTTGCGGGTTTTAGTATGGATTATGGGCAAATCAAGACCGGAACCGTTATGTGTCGGCCGACTTCATCATAGCCTGTTAGAATTATCTTGGTAATGGTTTTGGCACCCAAAATAAGGGATTTTAAACGGTGATTTTTAGAATGAAGATAAATTGTGACCGTGGTTGAACTTTTCTTAAGATGCAATTTTTTGTCGAACATCCCTTGATAATTTTGCGTGCTCCCTTTCGGGACTTTCCATGCAAAAAGGGTTATCAGCCCGGCATGGCGATTTTTAGTAAGTGCTGAAACAGTATAGCCCGTGAGGGTTACGCCGACACCATTTAGTTCTTTTACCTCGATGAGCATCGCTTCGGCATTTGTTTTTATGCATTTAGCCGCTATTTGGGGCCCAATCGTCAGTTTACGAAATAATTGAAGTTGTGGGCGGGTCACTTTTATCAGCACAAAGCCAAGGTATCCTTTTTGGTGCTTTATAAATTTATATTCTTTGATATTCTGCTGGATCAATTTCAAAAACCAATTGGCCGTATACGCTAGACGTTCCGTTAATTTGTGCTTAGAAAAATTGTGATCACCGGATAAGACCGACTCGTGTTTTAAACTATATGTGGCTCCCATGGTTTGAAGGATTTGGGATACCGCAGAGTTTAAAGCCTGCCGCCTTGCGGTCTCTATTGATTGGGAGGGTTTGGATATACCGACAAAACAGTCTTTCGGAGCAGAAACAATCCACCGGGGAAGGTTTGCAGCAAACTCCCCATATGAGTTTTTATTCTGAGCGGCGGCAAGCGTAGTATGGGACATATGGCCGGCCCAAAAAATTACCACGGTCAAACAGATTGCATAAAGATGGCATCGTCGTCTAAGCCTTTGTGCGCAGCTTTTCCAATAGCTCCTGGGCCTTTTTTCGGGTATCTTCATTTTGGTCATTTAAAGTTTTGTCAAGGAGTCTTTCGACAGCGTTGACCTTGGCTTTGATGTAATCAGAATTGGGTATCACAAGCTCCACCCAGGTATTGTATTTTACAGTTTGGCTTGCCGGGTCAAAGATCCTCTCATAATACATCCGACGTTGTTTGATTCCCGCAACCTTGATATTATCGATGGTCCAGGCGACGGCATCTGTAATATAACGGCTTATATCGGCTTCGGTTATGTTTTTTCCATGCAGGGCGGTGCTGAACTCCGATCTTGCTTTTATCTCAATGGATTCAAGCAGATGCTTGATCGCCTCGGCTTTTGCCATGCGAGCTGTTAGCGTATAATCAGCGCCGTCCATAACGCCGGCGGTAAAATGAAGCCCCTGGCCATCTTTAAAAAAAGTGAGATTGTTGGTCCAGTTTGGGCGACCGGTGTTGCCTGCCTTTTCCAAAAGAATGGGTTTGGTGAGTTTGGCAATGGCTTGATTTTGCTTTATGACCTTGTTTCCCCCGCATCCGGATAAGATTGTAATCGCAGTAAAATATATTAGTGATCTTAATTTCAACCGATTATTCTCCATGATACCCCCTTATATCTGCTTGGCTATTTCTAATTAAATAAAATATTTTCTTTATTGATAATATATCTTCTAAATAGCTATTTGTCAATAGGAATTCTTTTATGGCAAAATATTTTCTTTTTTGATATTGATAAGATTATGAAAACCCAGAGATTGGAAATTGAATATCTAAGCGAGTTAGGTCTCCGGATAAAGCTGATAAGGACCTACATGAAGTACGATCAGAAGATGTTGGCTGAATATCTGAAAACCTCGGCGTCTCAGGTTTCAAAATTCGAAGCCGGCCAATCGGCCCCCACTTTATATTATCTTTTAATGATCAAGGAACTTGCCAATCAAAATGACGATTTGCGGGAGAATTTATCCTGGAGCTGGCTTTTGGAGGGAAAAGGGAAGGGGGTGATAGGATAATTGCATCAGCCGGCACCTGAATAGATGAATCCTGCCCAATAATAGGGTCGGGAAAAATCAACATCAGGTGGCTTGTCATCGGCCCAAGCAATATCACCCACCATGCTTTGAAATTCTGAAAAATCTATTATCCTTCGAACCTTTAGCTGAGCATCTTTTAATGCCTTTACTCTACCCATCCCGTTTCTTATATTTTTATAAAAGATTTCCATAAGAGCACGAGTGAACCGGTTTTCGACCATCCATAAACTTGAGATTACGGCTGGAGCCCCGCAATTAAGAAGCCCGGTACTTATTCCGATAAGTTCTTCTGAAAAGGATCCTTTAATCTGACTTAATCCAGCCTCACACGCACTTAACGTGACCATGTACGACTTCGAAAGATCCAATTCCTTAAAAATTTGTGGGACAAAATGCTCTTTAGAAAGCTCTGCATTTTCTGGGTCATGAAGAATCAAAGCCCCGGGATGTGCATGCCCAATATGGTGAAAATAGCGAGCATTTTTACAGCCATGAACAATGTGCTCCCAGGTTGCTTGATTTTGGATTTGAGATTCTCTGAACAGATTACATATGGCAGCACATTCCTGTTTTGCGAAAAGCAGTTCTTCAAGGCCATTGGGGTTACTCCATGCTATAAATGCCGGACCAGGTGGATCTCTTTTTCTTTCGTTACAAATCTTTAAAATTTTGATGCTTGGTGCATATGAAACCTCATAATCATCCATTAGATAAATTCTATGGCTGTTTTTCTCTGTATACATCGCATGCAACGGTAAGAGATGAAAAAAGGAATATGGAATAAATTTGATCTTATTTATTCCTTTAAGATGGGGTTCAAGCTTGAGAAAAATTTTTCTATAAAGCAGTTTAAGAATTGAATCAAGACATGATTCCCATTTTTCTTTTGCTCTTTTTTTTTCCATTCCTTGGGCTTTTCTAAAATTATTATATCTACTCCACATTTCCGTGGTCGATTCAAAGATCATTTCAAGTTCATCAACAAACGCAAATGATATGTTTCCAGTGTGGCCGTTAACGATAAAAACCACGAGCCGATTTCTGTTGAAGAACATCTCGATAATAGCCATACTCTTATTGTCATGAAGAATATCCATAATATCTTTAACCTCAATGATCTTTTTTTGACTAAGATCGAACTCAGGGTTTTTTCTCTTAAAGGAGCGAATCATCTCAGAGTGTTCAGAAATCTTTTGCCTTAGCTCCTTTTTAATTCGTTCTTCTTCATTTTTTTCAATGGCAATTTTCTTCATAAGCAGATTGATCTCATGGCTAAGACTTTTATATTGAAAAATTTCTTTCTTTTTCACATTCTTAAGCAAAATGGCTTGGTGACCAATAAGATCGCCCAATGTCCTGCTCTTAAGCCTTTCTATATAAGTAATGGCTGATTCAGGGATTGGACCTTGAATGCAAAGGTCAATCATTTCAAAATATGTAGATTTAAAAAAGCTTGTATTAAGGAAACTTAACCGATGTTGAGTCAATTGGTAAACATTATCCTCTAATTCTTCTATTACTTCACCATATGCACTCCTTGCTTTATCCAGATCCCCTTTTTCTTTAAATGCTTTGGCCTTACATGTGAGATACAGAGATTTGATAACCGGGTGGTCTTTATAGGTATTTTTCACTGAGTTCAAAACATCTTGTGCCTGTTTAATGAATCCTAAACGTATCATTGCATGAGCGGATTTGATTGCGCAATATGCCGATTCCATATAGAGGTTCTTTTCTGCTAAAATTGGAAATACGAGTTTATAAAGGACGAGGGCGTCTGATGATTTCCCCATGAACGATAAAATATCGGCAATATTCATCTTGCAAACAGCAGCATCAGCCTCCATACGCTGCTTTTCGAATATCTCTGAAGCATTTTGTAAAAGCTGTAAGGCCGATTCATGATTTCCCGAATGTGCTTTGAACGCGGCCAATTTCATGTCACATCGAGCCATATCAGTATCTAAATTCATCTCTTGGTAGTAGACTTTTGCCGACTTTAATAGTTCGATTGCTCTTTTATATTCACCCACACTTAGATAAACAGTGGCCATATTCATATCACAATCAGCTACTTTATGATTAATTTCATAATTTAGAAATGTGATTCTGGCTTCCTCATAATATTTGATAGATACTTCGTATTTGGAGAATTTTTGTGCCATCTCTGCAATGGTTGCCTTACAATTGGCGATTTCTGTTTCAAGATCAAGAGCCTTGAATATTTCTATGGCATTTTCAATATACTCCATAGCCTTTTCATAAGAACCGCTAATAGTATATGAATTTGCCATTCCCCTAAGAGTAGCGGCTGCTTCTATCCACATGTCTTTTCTTGTAAAATAAAGTAAAGCATTTTTATAAAGATGGAGGGCATTTTGATGATAATCAAGATATGCATATGCATTTGCCAAGGCTAATTCGCAAAGTGCCATATCATCTTTCATGTCACATTTAGAAAAAAAACCTATTGCCGATTTAAGAAGCTTAATGGCCTTTTTATATTCACTCAGTTCATTATAAGAAATTGCCAGATTCATTTTACAGAGAGCTATTTCAGATTCCATTCCGTATTTTTCAAATGATTCTATAGCAGATTCATAGAAGTTTATAGCTTGGTCGGTGTTTCCAAGCTTTTGATAAGCTATGCCAATGTTCATTTCACAAACGCTCAGTTTTTCATGATCCTTTTTTTTGTTAAAAAATTTGTATAATTTTTCATATATCCCAAGCGCTTCCTTTCCTTTATTCAGGCATAAATAGGCATTAGCAATCCTTTCATCGCAGAGTATGCCTTCTTCTTGACGACCTCTTTCAATCATGATGTCTCGTGTAGACTCGTACAACCCAATTGCGTTGGTATATTCCCCTCTCTTTTCTAATTCAGTAGCTCTTTTGAATTTAACCTCTCCAGAATTATCTATTATTACTTGGTCAATAATAAAGTCTTGAACGAAATCTTCACCATCGTCTGTCGCTGCTTCTTCTGAAAAAAAGGATTTTTGTAGATCTGAAGTCTCTTTGGTTTCCTTGGAGATTTCTTCGCCACTTTCTTTCAAAAAATGTTGTAAGGGAGTTACAAATTCATTCTCAGAAGTGTTACTTGCCAATCCTTCCAACCCTTTATACAGCTGAACATGAGTACGCTTATTTTTTCCTTCCAACAAAATTGCTTTTCCTAAATTCAAATTGATTCTCCCCAAAAGAGTTTCATCTAAACTTCTGAAACAGGCATAAGAGTGATTAATTTTTGCTGTCAGAAAAGCAAATGGATAAGCTTCCTTCTTCTCTTTATTATTAAAAATTTCTTCAACTATACGATTCGCTTTTTCAAAGTGGTCTTCATCTAAATATTTATTTAAACTTCGAATTGTAGCGGGATTAATGATATCAGCAAATGTTATTTCCCTCTCTATAAACATTCTCACTAATTCTAATATCGGATTAGAACTTGATTGCATCTTTTACTCCTGTACCACTTCGTATTCATATTTGCCGGCCATCCACTTATCTTTGGTAGAATCAATGATTATTTTATTCAATTTTTCTACAAACTTCAACATCTCTTCGTCATCATCAAAAACTATTTCACCCTTTGGGAATATCTGACTCTGAATTAATAATGCCTTAACATATCTTCTTCCGGGTGGTCCGGTTACATTTTTTCCAATTTGAATCTCTCTGTTTTGATCGATGCGGGTCATGTCGTTTTTTTTCCTCGGAAATAATAGATCCAAATTTCTTTCATTGTCATATTGAAAGACAATTAGAAAACCATCAATTGGAATAAATATTGAGAAAATCAGATCATCACCTTCGATAAAACTGTCATTTTTTCTTTTAGATGCCAATTGAGCATCAAAAAGTCCTGTTTTTATAGGCAAAAACACATCTGAAGCATATTCGTTTAACCTATCTACCAGTGTCCTTATCTTGTCATTAAAAAATTCTGATCTGGATCGAATCAAGTCAAATAATTTTTTAGAAAGAAGAGCTTCGTCATCTCCATGAGATCTATAATAATTATCAACTTCACTTTGTACGTTTTCCCCGACGAATTTCTTCAACTCACTAATTTCAACCTTACAATGAGGGCAAGATTTAATGTGAAATTCAATTGTATGTCTTTCTATATTATCTTGACTGCCAAATAGATAATCAGACAATACATTTAGTCTTGGGCAGGTTCTTCTGTTGTCATTCTCGTTAAGATTCATTTAACGCTCCTGCTTAAAGCGATCTGAAAGGTATTCTCGAAAAGACTGTTTGTCTGCTTCGAAAAGAGAGTAATTTGTTTTTAATAAGCGATCTTTTCTCATTTCAGACAATAGCATTTGGTGTATTTTGCTTACTGATTTGTCTTGATGTGAAGATTGGTGTCTTTTTATGCTTTTGATTTCTTTTATAGCTTTATCCATGCAAGATAA
>CAZOIE010000053.1:0-1203 GCA_964579905.1 uncultured Planctomycetia bacterium | reverse complement strand
GCTTTTATAAAGTCGCCAGTACGCTGTTTCTTTCAAATTCCAAGCTTTCTGATTGTCACGCGGATGGATGTCTAAAGCTTTACATATATCTTTAGCACCACCGCCATGAATGGCTATCTCTAAAATCATCTTTGATTCATCTTTAAGGTTATTCAGATATGATTTTAGAATATTTACCTCATCCTTTGACAGCCCTTTTTTTTCAATGACAATTCTATAAGATCTATGAACTTCCCTCTTAAAAAAGCGCATATTCACATTATCGTTATAAACTGTAAAGTAGGAAATAGATTTTATGTATTTACTTAAAGCATTTGCAGCATGAGGCAATCCTTTCTTCCATTTGAATCTTCCCTCTTTCACGGCTTTGAAAAAATAAATAAGAACATCCTGGCTCCAATCTTCTTTTTTGTCTCTATGAATTTCCATTTTAATGGATGATATATTAACACACTTCTTTATCCATTTTTTAATTACAGGCGTATAATAAAGTGAAAGAAACTCTTCCGCATACGATTTCTTCCTTTTGTCAGATTTTCGAATATTCTCTATGGCTCTTTCAAAAAGGGTGTCCCTGGCTTCGTTTTTAGCTTTCGAATCTGCTCGGTCATCATAAACTATTTCCAGCAATTCAATATCAGGCAGCTTCTCTAAATTCATTATATATTCCGTTTCTGTCTATTAGGTATTTTCTGCCTATTATAATTGTGTACCACGATTTATTTTACATATTTTTATAAAATCTTCAAGCTGACTAAATATTTTTTAGATTTTATGGAATTTACAATCACAGCACTCAAAACAACCATAAAATGGATTAGATCAAGCTGTAAAGAATTTTAACGGGTGAGATGAGATTTGGGCTGTTCCAGAGACATCCCCGGACCAAACGCAAATAAAAGGAATATTTCATTGGGTGAGGGCGACTATAATTAGTTCGAAATCTGAAAAAGATCTGCGTGACGAATGCATAATGTATTTCAAGAACCGATTCAGAGCGAAAATGCAGTAATAGCTTTCGGTGTAAAGGCTTTAATCATGAAGGATCACGAATTTTTGGTGTTGAAACGAAAAAATCGCACTCTGGATCTTCCAGGCGGTAGAATTGAATCAAACGAAAGTTTCATGGATTGCCTTTATCGCGAAGTTTTTGAAGAAACCAACATCTTAGACATTGAAATTGTTAGACCTATTCACAATTGG
>CAZOIE010000052.1:7646-8105 GCA_964579905.1 uncultured Planctomycetia bacterium | reverse complement strand
TATTTGAGGCCTGTGCGATGGGATTCCGGCCCTTGCCTTGGCAAATGAGCCACACGAAGAAATAAATATAAAGTATATCGCATCCTCGGGGGGTTGTCTTCCTATAGGTACCGTTGTTGATCTTAATGAAGAAAAGATGGCTAAGGGTATGGAAGGGTTTTTACTTGATAGAGAGCTTCTGAATAAGGTTTCAGATTCTACGATGAGCTTCACGGTAAGCGGAACTGATAATTGCGTAAAGGAAATACTTAAACTGAATGAAATGATTGAAATAAAATGACAAAGAGAGTTTTATTTATTTATCCTAATGATGAAGATGCCCCTGTTATTCCAGCAGGAATTTCGATACTTTCAGGAATAGCTAAACATAAAGGTTGGGATGTTGAGCTATTGGATACTTATAAATATAAAAAAGATAAAGGTAGCTTAGGGGCCGATAAAGAGAATCTAGGTATATAT
>CAZOIE010000052.1:0-7620 GCA_964579905.1 uncultured Planctomycetia bacterium | reverse complement strand
GGCCGTTCCATAGACTAGTTCCTGATTCACAAGAAAAAATAGACTCTTATCAACCCTCAGTTATTGCTATTTCTGCAACGACACTAGAATATGACTTCTTTCTTTCTTTTTGGCCTCAGATTAAACCTAATTGTCCTGTAGTTATAGGTGGTTACCATTCAATAGTGTGTCCTGATGAAGTAATTCAGAGCGATTACTTTGACTTAGTGTGTACCGGAGAGGGCGAAGATGTGTTTGCAGAAATCCTTACCAGGTTAGAAACTAATAAGTCTTTAGAGAGAATACCAAATACTAACAATAACCCAAAAGCACCTCTTATTCCTGAAGATAGACTTTGGTGTATCGAGCCTGATTACTCTATATTTCCTGATGAATATTTTAATCAACCAGGATTTGAAGCTAAAATGATGAAAAGATGTAAGATAGAGTCCGCTAGAGGCTGTCCGTATAATTGTACTTATTGTGCTAATGAGACCCTGCAAAATATTTATAAAGGACTAGGAAAGTTTGTTAGATTGCGTCCTTTGGAGTTTTTAAAGAGAGAGATTAAACGCTTAAATGATACCTACAACATAGAGATGTTTACCTTTAAGGATGAGTGTTTCCTGATTCACAAGGATGACTGGCTTAAAGAGTTTGCTGATTGGTATGGCAAGGAGATTAAAAAACCCTTCGCTATTAATACTCGTGCTGAGACTGTTACAGAGGAGAAGGTTCAAATGCTCAAGACTATGGCTCCTATGTTTCAAATGGGGATTGGAGTAGAGTCTGGCTCTGAGAGGATTTTAAAGGTTCTAGGCAGGAAGGTTACTGTAGGCAAGATAATAGAAACATTTGACCTTCTCAATAAACATGGCATAAGAACCCAATCGCCCTTTATGATTGGTTTACCTTACGAGACAAGGGAGGATATATTTAAGTCAATTGAACTTGCTCGCAGAATTAAGTCCACTATCGCCTCAGTTAATATCTATCAGCCAATGCCTGGTCAAAGATTGCGAGAGATTTGCATCGAAGAGGACTTTTTAAAAGAAACCGATAGAATGCACAGATACTCTGATAGGTCTGTACTAAAGATGCCACAAATTGCTGCCGAGGAGATTAAGAATATCAGTAGAGTGTTTTCGCTGTATGTTAAGCTTCCAAAAGAATACTACCCTCAAATTGAAATGTGCGAAAAGGATTTTTTTGCTAACAAAAAATTACACGCGAAATTATTAGATTTAAAATGGAGTCTTGAATGATGAAAAAAATTATCAATGATTTATGGCTTATGCGAAGGGATTTAGTCTCTGATGGATTTAATGAGGCCGTGTCTTATATTTCAAAACTTATACCTATATCGACATTTAAGGTGCCTACGGGAACCGAATGCTGGACTTGGGTGATACCGCCAAAGTGGTCTGTGCAGGAAGGTTGGATTCGCTCAAATGATAAGGTTCACTTAGATATTAAGAATCATCCTCTGCATGTAATGTCTTATTCTGATTCGATTGATAAAAAGGTTTCCAAGAAGGAACTCATGGAGCATTTAAGTACATATCCTAAGGCTCCAAACGCAATACCTTTTGAGTTTAGTTATTATGAGAAGAAATGGGGATTTTGTACCCGCGATAAGGATTTATCGGGTTATAAGGATGACAACTATGAAGTTTGCATTAAGTCCAAATTCGAGGATGGCAATCTTGAGATAGGAGAGCTTGTTATTCCTGGAAAGACAAAAGAAGAGATCATATTGATTGCTCATCTTTGTCATCCCTGTATGGCCAATGATAATCTCTCAGGGGTTGCAGTATTAGTAAACATTGCACAGGAACTATTGAAGCAAAAGAACAGTAAATACACATACCGTATACTTTTTCCGCCAGAGACCATCGGTTCCATAGCCTATTTAAGTAAGCAGGAGCACCTGATACCTTCTATGAAGTACGCAATAGTGATTGATTGCATAGGTCACGATGATGTGCTTTCACTACAGCATTCAAGGCAGGCAACAACAGAGCTTGATTTGTGCGCCAGCCATGTTTTTAAGAACAAGACCAAGAATTTCCGCGAAGGCGCCATAAATGAGATAATCGCAAGCGATGAAAGGACTTTTAATGGGCCTGGGGTCAATATTCCATCAATCTGCATATCAAGGCTTAACCCTTGGAGTAAGGGAGAGTGGCCATATCCTGAGTACCATTCAAGCGAGGATACACCGGATGTTATTAAGGAAGAGAATCTCGTTCAAACAAAAGAAATTATCATTGAAATTTTAAATGTATTAAACAGCAACTACACCCCAAAGAGAAGTTTTAAGGGGCCGGTCTTTTTGTCCAGGTACGGCCTGTGGGTCGACTGGAGAACCAACAGAAAACTCAACCTGGCCCTGAACGATGTTATGCATATGTTAGAAGGGGATATGAGTATTTTGGATATAGCCAATAAGATGGATATTCCGTACTCTGAGCTATTTAACTGGGTTGAGCAGTTGCGTGAAAATAAACTTATAGAGGTACAATAAAATGCCTTTTCCTATAGTTACAAAAGATGATGTTAAGAAGCAACTTGAGAATGTAGGCCTTGTAAAGGGTGACATGATTTATGTTGCTTCCTTTGCTCCAATACTTGGAACAGAGCCTAACATACTAGATGATACAGTAGACGCATTAATCGAGGCCGTTGGAAATGAAGAAGGGACCGTTGTAATGCCGACATTCAACTGGGATTACTGTGAGGGAGGGATCTTTGATCCTGAGAATACCCCTTCCCAGGTCGGAGTGCTGACAGAGGTATTTAGAAAGCGACCCGGTGTACTGCGCAGCCTTATACCACCATGGTGTACATTTGCAAGCTTTGGAAAGTTTGCCAAGGAGATAGCCGATATTAAGGGATCATCCTCTTTTGGGGCAGATTCAGTATTGCAATACCTATACGAGGCTAATGCCAAGTATGTCTTATTGGGCTGTGGTTATGATGAGGGTGCGGTACATGTCCATTGGTTGGAAGAAAAATATGAGGTGCCTTATAGGTTTTGGAAGGAGTTTAAGGGTAAGATCAAGGTAAAGGATCAACTTATAGATGATGTTTCCAGGATGTATGCAAGAAGGCTGGATCTTGCGGTGAGGGTTGACTCCGGCCATATCACAGAAAAGTTTGATAAAACGGATAAGGTTAAGATTGCCAATCTCGGTTTAGGTCAAATTAGAAGCTTCATGACCAAGGATTATGTTGAATTTATGTCAAGCTACCTTGAAAAGGACCCATTGGCGGTTTTGGCGCCTGAATTTAAAAAGCATTTTGAATAGTATAATACAAGTGAACTCAAATACAAAAGAAGTCGAGATAAGACAAGTTATGGCAAAGGCATGGAATATGGCTCCTGAGAATATTCCCTCAGATGTTGAGTTTAACAACTTTCCGGAGTGGGATTCACTTGGTCATGTCAGTTTGCTTGTTGCGCTTGAGAAGAAATACCAGATCGCCATTGATTATAAGGTACTCACTGAGCTAACCAGCATAACTGCCATTATCGATTATTTAACCAATAGGTAAAATAATGCTTAACAGTATTTTGATAAATACACCGGTTTCAAGCCCTTTGCACCCACAGGCAAACCTGCCTCTTTTAAAGGAGGCTCTTGGTGAGGCCGGCTTTGAAACTAGAATTATAGATAGCAATATACTATTCTTCCGCTGGTTCCTGGGTGAAGCTGTTGTGATGCCTAAGATGCAAGAGGTTTACAAGAACCCCATTGAGATTCTAGGGTATTACGATGATATCGAGAGTCGACTCTGGGAGAAGAGTAAGGCATACGACGGCCTGCACGTTGGCATGCGGTATCTAAGCATGAAATACGACCGCAGCAATTTTGATGAGCTAATAAAAGCACTAGATGATAAAAAGACCAATCCCTTTATTGCTTTTTACGATGAGATTATCAAAAAGCAGATCCTTGAGACTAAGGTAAAGATTGTGGGGATTGCGATAACCTTTCAGGATCAGATTATACCCGCCTTTACACTTGCAAGCCTCTTACGACAAAAAATGAGTGATGTAAAGATAGTTATGGGTGGCCAGATAGTTACACGCTGCTATAAAAGTATGATGGAGCATAAAGAGCTTTGCAGGTTTTATGATTATCTTTGCTTGTGGGATGGTGAGAATCCCTTAATAGATGTACACCGCAGGGAGATTAATAATGAGGATGTTGAGTTTATCAACACTATAGATATTGCTAATTGGGGGTCACACCATATAGACAGAAAGGCCAATGCACCAGATGTTGGTGCAATACCACCAACGAACTTTGATGATATAAATTTTAACGATTATTTCTTCCCAGAGATGTTGGTTCCCCTGCAGACGACAAGGGGGTGTTATGCAAAGTGTGAATTTTGCGCGATACCATTTGGTGCCAATTATTACAGGATGAGGAAGCTTGATGCGATAATCGATGAGATCATTAGAATTCAAGAACATACCCTAAAAAAATACGGAAAGAAGGCAACCTTCTTCAAGTTTATGGAGGATACCTCATCACCAACCTTGTTATATGCACTTGCAAAAGAGATAGAAAAGAGGGGGCTTGACGCGAAGTGGGAGACCTTTGCAAGACTGGAAAAGGCATTTACTCAAGAAGGTGTTATGGAGCAGCTCTATAGGGGCGGATGCAGAAAAATCCACTGGGGACTAGAATCAAATGATCCAAATATTCTAAAGAGCATGGATAAGAAAATCACCACATCATATTCCGATGAGGTATTAAGGAGAGCAGCAGACGCCGGTATCCTTAATTTATGCTTTATACTTGTTGGTTTTCCCGGTGAGACAGACGAAGCCAGGCAGAACCTGACTCAATATATAATCAATAACAAGAATATCCACACCCTGACCATTGCGACCTTTGACCTTACCAGGGGAGCCCCCATGCAGCAGAACTTCAAAGAGGATAATATTTACGGGCTTACCATGGTACAGGCACAGGGGTTCCAGGTTAGACTTCCCTATCTGATAAATAATGAAAATTGGAAGGCGAAGGTTGTACCGGCTGCCCATGAGATGATGCGTGACATCATAAAGAAAAGACCTGATATTGGTTTTATGACGCTTTTTCCTGATCAGGTGAGATCTATGTACTGTGAAAAGTATACCAATAGGTGGGGTCAGACATTTCTTGAAAGGTACGGCGAGGATAACATTAAAAAGGTACTTCTTGATACCGAGAAATACATAACGACTTACAAGAATCAGCAGGAGATCGAGGTTGCCTTGCTGCCTGAGCCTCTTCGCAGGGAGCATTTCAGGACCAAGGAGGATATATCACTTATAGCCTCTACGGTCAAAACCAGAAAAGAGTATGAAAAAAGAAGAATAGAACAGGTGTAGATAATGAATACAGGTTTAAAAATAGATAGAAGATTGAGTAATTACCTTGAGCCAATCTCAGGAATCCTAAGTAGAAAAGAGCAAAAAGAGTGGTTGGTAACTCTTGCAGATGATGCCAAGAAGGGCTGGGATTTTTACCTGTCTTTAACTGAGGATAAAAGAAGAAGGATCGATGATGAATTCCGTGACAGAATCAGGACAGAGGAGATTAAGGCATGGTATAGTGAACCACAGGGCGATGAGTTGTTCCAGGGGACGTCTGTCTCTTCTTTGACCGTACCCTATAAGGTCAAAGACCCCTTAAAACTAGAGTCCTTATATGCCCTTGAGGATGAGGTAGCCGATAGCTACATCAACCTTCATGATAAATATAAAGAGAAGGTAAGAGGGGCGATCTTAGAGGATATAGATGAGTGGCTCAGTCAGGGGCTCTATTATGGGGTGGTAATAGGCGCTAAGGTAATATCGCAGGCATTGGATTTATCTATTCCCAGTAGGGATGTGGTGTTTGAGGTTAACGGACACCATGTTGATCCCCATGAGATACTTTCCTATCCAACAGATATTCGTAAGGAATACTTCAACCTGTGTCGTGAAAAAATTAATTGCTTTGGTGATTTGGATATAGAGCAGAGGGAGTTTGAGTCTTCCCTGGTACTGTCTGATATAAGTAAGCCCAAGATCGCTCATTATAAAGAGAAGATTCTTCTTGCGCCTATTCGCTGTAATGAGATTGCGGCAATGCTATCTGAAAATATCGTAAAAAAGATTATAGAGAAGAGTGAGGGTAGGATAAAGCCGAAGGGACTTTCAGTAGTTATATATGATACCGATACGCCGTATACCTATCACAAGACAATGGGTTATAGTAGCTTTTCACCGGTTTTACCAGGACTAGCTGTTCTTGGTGCAAGCGGAACCATAAACGCTTTTAGGTGGCTTTATGCATATCGCTTAAGCTTGATAGCACAAAAGGTACAAAAGAGCTCGCTTTATTCTGAGGTGGAGCGATGCTTTATACCGTTTATGTTTTTTGGTGTATTGGTTTGGAGGGATGCTGAGATTCTATTGGATTTAAACAATCTGTCAAAACTTAGATACAAAGGAAATATTTCAGCAGATTTGGAGTTCGGGCATCTTCTTAAGAGTCACATTAATGAGAATAAGAATGATCAACCATCATTCTCTATTGATAAATTCAAAAAAGATCACCTAATTTAAGACCCTAAGTGGGAGGTAACAAAAGATGTGTACTATAGGATATAACAAGAAATTAAATTTGATATTTAAGAACAGGGAGAAGATCGTCCCTACCCAGGAAGCGGTAATCATCAGGTCCAACTTAATAGGACTAAAAACCGAAGGAGCGGATTATTTCAGCCTTGGAATAAATAGGCATGGATGCGGCTTTGTAAGTAGTGCCGTAAATTCACCGCTTTGGACCTCTTTAGTGCTAGAAGGTAGGCTTGATGAAGCCTCTGAGCAACTTCATAAGGAAAACGAGGGTCTTATTATACCTAGCGTAATATCCTCAAAGCATCTTCCTGCGGTAACGAATGTAGAGGAGTTGCTGGACCTAATACTTAATTCAGGGCAAAGATACAGGGGCTATAATCTTTTACTTGCCGATAAAAATAGAGCTGTACATGTTGAGCTTTATGAGGATAAGTCCCACGTTAGGTGGATAGATGAGACTGCGGTTGTGGCTAACCACTTCCAAAACCTTGATTTTGGTCCCAAAAAAGAAGAGGATTATCCAAGCTCCTTTGAGAGGCTCGATTTTACAAAGGGACTAGTTGATGACTTTGTGTCTATGGAGGATCTATTCAGAACCCTTAAAAATGAGAATAACCCTCTTTGGAGGAAGGGTAAGTTCACTACCGTCTCATCATCTGTTGTTGATCTGGATGCCAATGCCATTTATTACGCACCAAGCCCGGATGATGATTATAAGAGAGTTTCTGGGAACATACCGCCCAAGGGGGCACAGAAGACCTTTATAGAGATGTCCCGCTATATAGATTTACCGACATACCATAAGATAGAAAGAGGTCACCCATTCTATGAAGAGATGTTGGATGAAATAAATAATCAAATTACCGACTATCATAAGTTTCAAAAAAACGCCAACGGTTCTTTAAAAACACTGGAGATAGGGGCTGGTACAGGGCTTTGTACACAGGATTTGGCAAAGAACAGTTTTTTGGATCTAGAGTGTCTTGATGTTGATGAGAAGTGCTGTGAGATAC
>CAZOIE010000051.1:0-8147 GCA_964579905.1 uncultured Planctomycetia bacterium | reverse complement strand
AGAATATGCCTAATGAGTATACGAAAAAGAGAGAAAGAAGTATTTTTTTATCCAATCTGGTAAATAAGCATTGTAATAAGGAAAGCAGGATTTTGGAGGTTGGCTGCAATGTCGGCCGAAATCTTAACGAGCTGTTCTCGGGTGGATTTAAAGGTCTATCAGGCATTGAGATTAGCAAAAATGCCATTGATTTAATGAAAAAAGAATATGCGGAAATGGCAAAAAATATAACTATCCACCAGAGACCTGTAGAGGAGGTTATTGTAGGCCTGGAGGATAACTCTTTTGATCTGGTGTATACAATGGCTGTACTTGAACATATACACGCAGACAGTGAGTTCATATTCTCTCATATGGTTAGGGTTAGCAAGGAGTTTTTGATCACAATTGAGGATGAGAGAGGTTTATCGTGGCGCCATTTCCCACGCAACTATAAAAAGATATTTGAGGATCTGGGCATGAGGCAGGTTGAGGAAATCAACCTTGAAGAGGTCAAGGTGTCAGGATTAAACAAAGACTTTATGGCGAGGGTGTTTAAGAAATGAATACCAATAAGAAAAATAAAATCGTAGTTGTAATACCTGCAAAGGCCGAATCCGGCAGGTTGCCAAATAAGAATATGTGCATTCTTGAAAATGGTAAGCCCCTATTAAGCTATACCATAGAGATTGCCAAAAAAAGCCCTTTGGTACAAGGTATATATGTTTCGACAGACTCAGCAGAAATTGCTGATTTTGCAAAAAAGGAAGGCGCTGGTGTTATCATGCGGCCAGAGGAGCTCTTAGGTGAAGCTCCAATCGTTGAGGTTTATAAGCATGCAATTAGCGAAATAGGTGAAGATAAGGCTTCCTACGTCGTGGGTTTACAACCGGATCATCCTGACAGGGTCGCAGATATTGATGAGGTAATTCAATTTGCATTAGATAAGAATCTGGATGATTTAATAAGCGTAGACTCAAAAGGGATTAAAAACGGTTCCATAAGGATTATGAACTCTAGAGCACTAATAGAGGGTAGGATAAGTGTAAACGCTGGATCTGTCATGGATAATGCTACAAATATACACACCGCTAGTGATTTAAGGATGGCTAGAGCAAGAGTTAAGAACAATCTATCAATAAAAATTAAAGATAAGGTTATAGCGCATGATTCGTCAACATTCGTGATTGCCGAGGCCGCCTGCAACCATATGTGCGATATAGAGCTTGCCAAAAAGATGATAGATGAGGCCGAGACTAGCGGCGCAGATGCTATTAAGTTTCAGACCTATAAGGCTGAGAAATTGGTAGCAAAGGATGCAAAAACCTATTGGAACTACGGCAAGACTAAATCGCAGTATGAGTACTATAAGCAATTGGATAAGTTTGATAAAGAGGAATATAAGGTATTGTTTGATTATGCGAAGGATAAGGATATTGTCGTTTTTTCTAGTCCTTTTGATGAAGAGAGCTCTGATATGTTGAATGAGTTGGGTATGCCGCTTTTTAAGATAGCCTCTTGCCTTATGCCCAATAAGCAGTTGATTAAGCATATAGCTGGTTATAAAAAGCCGATTATTCTCTCATGCGGCGGTTCAGCCGTTGAAGAGATACAAGAAGTGGTGGATGCTATATACGAACAGGGCAATTTTCTCCTAATTCTAATGGCTTGTACGCTTAGTTATCCTGCCAAAAATGAGGATGCAAATCTAGGTAGAATCCAAGGATTGCAGCAGCTTTTTCCTCATGCAATAGTTGGATATTCCGATCATACAGAACCGGATGAGAATATGGTTATTCCTTCAATAGCTCTAAGCCATGGTGCAAAGGTAATAGAAAAGCATTTTACCTTAGACAGAACCATGGAGGGTTCCGGTCATTCGTTTAGCGTTGACCCAGCATCTCTTAAAAAGATGGTTGATAATATTAGATTGACTGAGATCGTGATGGGCTCAAGTGAAATGGGTGTTCTTGAAGCTGAGAAGAAAACCATAGAAAGTGCCAGAATGAGTATTGTAGCAAGATACGACATTAAGAAAGATGAGATCTTAAAGGAAGATATGCTGATGACGATAAGACCAGGTACCGGAATTCTTCCAAAGTTTATGGATGAGGTGGTAAACAAGAAGGCAAAAAGAGACATAAAGACTAATGAGCAGCTTGACTGGAATGATATAGGCTAAAATGAAAATGGATTGGAAGCATAGATTACAGGGATTTTTAGATAACAATACCCAGAAGACCGTATTTTTTATTAACATAAAAAGGGATCTCGAGTCGTTCGTCGATTACCTAACCGGAATTTTGGATGGGTCTAAATTTGAACATTCAATAGTGTTTTTTGGGGTGGAAGTGCCGCATTGTTTAGAGCGAGCTCATGAGCTAAAAGTAACTGCATCTGAGGATTGTCTAAATAAGGATGAATATGAAGCCATAGATGAGTTTATATTTAAGGGCATAAGCGCAACCTGGTATCGCAACAACAATGTTACAGATTATAAACAGATTCCCCTTGGCAAGATGCTTGAGTACGATTTTCAAAAGTTTTTAACACCCCGCATCAAGAATATTCACCTTATCAAACGAATCGTCGAACAGGAGAATCCTGGGAAAATCATTGCAATAGATGACGGTAATGAGTTATTGGATGCTTGCAATTCCTATGAGAAGGATATTTTAAAGGTATCTTTAGCATCAGATACAAACGTACCCAATAGTTTTAAAACTGTTATTTTAGGATTACTTCGGCAGGTCTTAGATAGCATATCATCAAGAAGAGCCATAAAGCGTATGAGTAAAAGCAACTCCGTACTAATGGATGAAAAACTTTCAAAAGTTTTGGGTAACGTCAGCGATAGGCTGTTTATACTTCTTGATAAAGGCATCAAGAAAAGATTGGCGTTATGGAGAAATAAAATTCCATATATTCCTTTCTTTGCTTCAAAAAGCAAAAAGTATTTCAGAGAGTGGAAGCCATATATAGAAAAATGGTCCAGCCTAAAATCGCAAGATGAGTTCAAAAGTCTTTTTAAATATGAAGATATTTCCATTTGGGAAATGGTAAGTGAGAGGCTACATATCTATTTTTGCGAAAATATCCCTATAATAATTAGCAATATTAACCGAATCCATGATATTTTTTCGAAGAATGCAAAACTGGTCGTACTTAGAAACGACGTAAAGGAACTTGAGAGGACTATTATTTTCGGATCAAGAGTACTTAAAATTCCCTCACTGGTTATTCAGCATGGAATCCTTGCTGAATCAAACGGACACAGCAACCTGATTGCAGATAAATTCGCAGCTTGGGGGAGCGCATCAAAGGATTGGTATAGAGAATTTGGAAATCCTGATGAAAATATTGAGGTAACTGGAAATCCCAAATTTGATCAAATGATAGGTTGGACACCAGCCATATCCAAGGAGGATATGTGCAGGCAGCTGGGGTTGGAAGTTGATAAAAGTATAATATTGTTTGCCACACAACAAATTAATAAATTTTCTTCTTTTTGGACAGATGATCTATTTTGGGTGATGGCGAGAGAGATTTTGACCCATATTCAAAGTGAGGACAATGTTCAATTGGTCATAAAGGTTGATCCATATGAGGACATCGCTCCATACAGGGAATTAATAAGCAGGGTATCTTCAAATAATACTAAGGTTGTTAAAGATTTCGATATATATACTTTAATGTACCATTCAAACGCTGTGATAACTTTGGATTCAACGGTTGGGATCGAGTCGATGCTTTTTAGAAAGCCTCTCATAACCTTTAGATTGATTGAAAGAAATGCAAGGGTTCCGTATGCTGAAAAGGGGGCTGCAATAGAGGTCAATAAAGCTCAAGATCTAAATAGTACCCTTAAAGAGGTGCTTAATGAAACGCCAACTAGGTCCCAAGTTATTGATGCGCAATCACGCTTCTTAGATGAATATGCTTATAAGCGTGATGGAAGAGCTACTGAGAGAGTTAAAAACCTAATAAATAAGTATTCTACGAACTAACAATGAAAAAAGCACTGTTAATAAATCCTCCTTCGGGGATGTATATAAGGGATGATAGGTGTCAGGTACCTGTTAAAGGGCTGTCATCCAGTCTTAGGACGCCTCTGGATTTAGCCTATATGGCAGCGGTCTTAGAGGAGAAAAACCTAAACTGTGTTATAAGGGACTATCCTGCCGAAGGTAAGGGCTGGGAGGATTTCAGGCAGGATCTTCGGGACAACTACGACATTTTGGTAATTAGCGTTACTACGCCGACAGTATATGTAGACGTTATAGCCTGTGATATAGCAAAGAGGATTAATCCCGAAATACTTACGGTTGCTAAGGGTGCTCATTTTGCTGCTGAGGATATGGAGATTATGGAAATTGCCGAAGGCCTTGATGTTGCCATTAGGGGCGAGTATGAGCTGGTCATAAAGGATATTGCCGGGGGCACGAACCTTGATAAGATATCAGGGATAACTTATAGGCAAGACCAGAATGTAAAAAGGAATCCAGATAGAGCTATACTAGATAATATGGAAATACTGCCGTTTCCTGCTAGGCATCTACTTAACAACAAACTTTACACAAGGCCTGATACGGGAGCGATGATGACATCTATCCAAACAAACAGGGGATGTCCTGCACGCTGTGTTTATTGCCTGGTTAGGAGTGTTTCAGGAAGTAAGATAAGGGCAAGATCACCTGAAGGTATTGCTAGTGAAATGGAGATATGTAAGAAGGACTACGGAATCAAAGATTTTTACTTTAGAGCGGATACATTTACATACAACAAAGATTGGATGATTGAGGTATGCAAGAGAATAGTCGACAAGAAACTGGATGTAAACTGGGTCTGTAACTCAAGGGTGGATACGATAGATGAAGATAGGCTCAAGTGGCTTAAGGCGGCCGGCTGTTGGATGATAGGTTTTGGCATAGAAAGTGGAGATCAGGATATCCTAGATAAGATGAAAAAGGGTACTACCTTACAACAGGCACAGGAAGCTGTCAGCATTTGCAGCAAATTTAATATGAAGAGCTACCTTTTTTGGGTTTTAGGGCTCCCATGGGAGACAGAGGAGTCTCTTGTAAATACGCTGAAATTCGCAAAGAAAATCAAGGGTGACTTTGCCGAGTTTCATATAGCTTATCCTTTTCCAGGAACGGAGTTTTACAATCTGGGACTTAAGAAAAATCTATTTGATAAAAAGAGCTTATATAAGGGTGATGTAAAGGCAGGAATTGTTAAGACATTCTCACTCCCCAAGGAAAGATTGGTTTATTATCAAAAGAAGATGACTCGCAGCTACTATCTTTCCCCCTGGAGGATTATTAAGTTATTAAAAGGGGTTAGATCCTGGTCTATGTTAGTAAATTACATTCAAAAAGGATTTTCGGTATTATTCAGTAGTTGTACACGTCAAAAGAGAAAAAGCTCATGAAGAACTCTAAGGTGATAGTTATAATGCCTGCTTATAATGCAGAGCATACTCTTGAGAAAACTTACAATGAAATACCCAAAGAGTATGTAGATGATATCATCGTTGTTGATGATGCAAGCAGGGATAAAACGGTTGAGGTCGCTAAGAAGCTTAATCTGCACGTAATAGCCCACAAGGAGAATAAGGGATATGGAGGCAACCAAAAGACCTGCTACACGAATGCATTAAAGAAAAATGCAGATATCGTGGTTATGGTGCATCCTGATTACCAATATGACCCAGCAGCATTACCGGCCTTAATCAAGCCAATCGATAATAAAGAGGTAGATATTATGCTGGGTTCCAGGATGTATTATAAGAAGAACGCCCTAAAGGGAGGTATGCCTCTTTATAAATTTATAAGTAATATATTCCTGACATTTGTTGAGAATGTTACATTTAAACTTAGGTTATCTGAGTACCATACAGGGCTTAGGGCATACAGTAGGAAGTTTTTAAGCTCCATAGACTTTGTTTCTTTATCAGATGGCTTTGTGTTTGATACAGAGATTATCGCTGAGGCCGTGAAGAAGGACTTTGAGATTGGTGAAGCACCAATAAATACCAGATACCTGGATGATTCTTCATCAATCTCCTTCAAAGATAGTGTTGAGTACGGCCTTAAGACACTCAGGGTTTTACTTCATTATAAAAAACATAAGAGAGAAAGCAGAAAAAAATGATGAGGATTCCAAAAAAGAAAAATCACCCTGTTATCGGAGATAACCTAACACGCTTTTATCATTATCCTGTTATTAAGTATTTTTTCTTACAGCGACTTGAGATGGCTCTTGGGTTTATGGGCAAAGATCAAATCGGCAGTGTGCTTGAGATTGGTTTTGGGAGCGGCGTCTTTTTCCCTGAGCTATCCAAGCGGGCAAGCAAGGTATTTGGCCTTGACCTGCATGAGCATATTCCTATGGTCAAGCAGATGCTCAACAATGAAGAAATCAACGCCGGCTTGATTAAGGGTAATCTTTTGAACCTGCCTTATAATGATGAGACGTTTGACTGTGTTATCTGTGTTGGGACTCTTGAACATATTCATAAGTTAAAAGAAGCGATAGGTGAGATAAAGAGGGTTTTAAAGAAGGATGGAAAGGCTATATTCGGTTTCCCGGTTCAAAATAGACTCTCAGATATTCTGCTTATTGTAACAGGAAGCTTAAAAGCGTATAAACAAAAGCTAAAGGAGATACATCCAAATAGTCATAGCGATATTCTTAATGAGGCAAAAGGGCAGTTTGGCGATGTTAAGGTAAGGAACTTTCCAAGCCTAATACCGCTTGATTTTTCATTGTATTGTGGGTGTGTGTGCAAAAAATGAGTAACGATAAGAATAAAACTCTGATAATTTTCTTGGCAATCTTTTTTATAGGCATTGTCTCGCGAGCCCTATTGGTTAGCAGGGACTTTATTCATATGGATTCGGTCCTATATGCCATCGGGTCATTTAATTTTTCAATAAAGGAAGGTACGCCTCATGCGCCAGGATATTTCCTGTACATAATGAGCACTCGACTTTTGAACCTTTTTACCAAGAGCCCACATACTTCTCTTTCTATCATCAGTATTGTCTACAGCGGCTTAATAGCTTCTGTAATGTACTATTTCGGAAAGGTTATTAAAGATAATAAGACAGGGTTATTATCGGCACTGTTCTTTTTGGTTAGCCCACTATTCTGGTATAAGGGGATATGTATATATACCTATCTTAACTCAGGATTCTTTATTTTATTAACGGCCTTACAGGCATATAAGATAACCGTAGAAAATAAAAAGAATGTATTGGTTTGGTTTTCTATTTGCTTTGCACTTTTGATAGGCGTGAGACCACAGGAGTTGCTTGCCGTATTCCCATTGTATATATATGTTTTGCTTCATGTAAAACTAAAAGAGGCATTTATTTCTGTATTGATTTTTTGTGCAACATGTGCGGCATGGTTTATACCGCTTGTTTTGGTATCAGGAGGCCTTACAGCATATTTAGAAGCCCTAAGGATATCAAGTACATATCTTGGGGGAGATTCGATACTAAGCGGCCATTTGGTTAGTATAATCGCTAATCATGTTGAAAGGATGGGGATCTTTTTCCTTTGGGCATATTTTCTTGGAATAGTTCCAATGGCTTACGCTTTAGGAAGAATATTCGATCTTTCAAAACTTACGAAAGATAAGAAAATGCAGCTACTGCTCGTATGGATATTGCCAACAATTATCTATAACGTCTTTATACAGTTTGGAGAGATTGGTCATGGTATGAGCTGGGGTTTAGGGCTGATTATAGTCTTAGCTGAGTCCGTTGTTCTTTTAAGTGAAGACTTAGCTGTCATGATTAAGAGTATATTTAAATTGCACCTTAAAAAAATTGCGTATTCCTTTGTCATAGTTCCAATAGTATTTACAAACCTCTTTATGTTTTTTTACGACTTTGATAAAGGAGAAACTATGGTTTATAGCTTTAAGAGGTATAGGCAGTTTAACCATAAAGATGTCGTGAGGAATAATAGGTTCTTTGTCCCTAAGATATCACTTATCAGGGAAGAGTTTAATAACGAAGATATTCTGATCCTTACAACAAGTGCCTTTAGCTACCAGGTAATGTTTTACGCACCACGCGCTCTTGTAATTCAATCTAATTCGATTAGGCGTAAGAAGAATAATAGGTTGGCGGTGTTTAGTCAATTTAAGCCCA
>CAZOIE010000050.1:5059-8271 GCA_964579905.1 uncultured Planctomycetia bacterium | reverse complement strand
TGGTGGACATCAATCTGCATCCACAAGAACAGAAACAACAACAAGAGTTACCGCAAATGTAAATTCTGCTGACAGGAAATTCTTTAATAGTAGTAGTTACGTATACTCATCCGGAGGTAGCAGTAGGTCAAACAGGCCACAAATAGACGATGGTGGTGCTTTTGATGGTTGGGCAGCAGGGTTATTAGATACAACAACCACAACCACTACTCGTACTATAACCCCTACGAATACACCGACTACTCCTACGATTAATATAGATGATTTTGATCCGGCAGGCGCTGGAATTGATCCGCGCATTTGGCGTCATTTGCTGGACGAAGATAAAATAGAGATTATAAGAGATGTTAACATAACACCATCTTATAATCGCACAACCGCAGTTACGGTGGGTTCAGGAGATAATGTATGGTCTATAGCTGATGATAATTATACCGATCCTAGATTAGGCCTTGCGCTTGATGCTTACCTGAAGGCACAGGGTGTATCGGTAACATCAGGTACTACTATTGCGCTACCAAGCCAGACGGAGCTCTTGGCATGGACAGCTGCCAATACAGGTAACTGGATGCGAACCACGCTCAGAGAGCACGGTGTTGTTACCATTGATACAGTAGGTGGCGGTACATCTATATTTGTTCCTACAGATACCGCGGCAGGCCATGCAATAACAACCGTCTGGAATCATACATCCGTTGGTGGCGTTGCATTAACTGATCAGGGAAGGCATACAGTAGCACCGTTTGGCGAAAATACTCCCGTAAGAAATTACTTTGATGTTAGAGATCAAGGTGTGCTTAGTGGAACAGGTCAGTTGGTTAGCTTTGATAACAACAGAAGCTGGCAAGAAGGATCTTGGGCCGCAACCAATACACCAGGAGAGTTTGTAACTAGGGTTGTTTCTGATGATACTTCTACAGTTACCCGCAGCAACTTTAATCCTGATAGTGTAGGAATAACTCGGGGTGAATGGAACACCATGAGTTATGCAGATCAGGCTGATATAATTCAATGGTACTCAAGTGCCAACTCTTCCTTTGATTTCTTTGTATTCGGTGAAGATAGTTGGAACGAGGTGAATGATTCTCAAGGTTATAACGGATGGCAGGTAGCTTATGATTTTGATGGTAAATTTGAGGAAGACAAATATATACAGAAGTCCGATGTAACCCTTTCCAATATAAACCTAGCAGGAACGACTTTATACGGCGATCATTCTGCCACGCTTAATTTCGTAGACAGCCAGCTTATAGCAACAGATTTATCTATACCGATAACTGGTACTGTGGCCGTAAATGGGGTTGATAGAGGGTTTGAGCATACTGTATATGAGGCTGTAGTAGGGTTCGACACAGAGTTTAATCCATATTTTAGCGTTGCCAGGGTAGATGGTTTAAAGGGTGTAGAGAGCGGCGATAGTCCTGGACCTGCAGTGATTGGTGTGACCGATCCAAACAGAACTGATTATACTCTATGGACAGACCCGGATGATTCGAGCGTAACCTGGTTTAGCGGAAAATGGGAGATAATAGAAGGAGCTGACTCTTTCTTCTTTATAGGTGCAGCTGCGACGGTTGGAGAGCTTGGATATACAGCTTTTGATGCCGGTACCAGTGCGGTTGTGAAATGGGATCCGGGTACAAAAGCAGAAGGAAACGGCATATCGCTTGATTTCTTACCAGGTTCTCACGGAACCACAGACAATGTTAGCGGAATAGAGCTTGGTGAAACTGTAGGAGTAAGAGTAGGCGATGATAGAATTAGCAGACTTGAGATGCTAAATACTAATGATAGGAACCTTCTTTCAGATCCTATACATAGTTATCAAAATGGAAACCCGCTTGCTGAGATAATCACCAAGGATGGTGTTACCGTAGTCTTTGATGAGGCAGAACATGAGGTTGACCTTATTCTTACCCAGTTCGGTTGGGCGGTTAAAGATACCTCAGAGCTAAATACTGAGAATTACGACTGGGGAACCCTGGTATTAGGCGGTGCCGATATAAGAACAAATGCAGTTGCCAGCTGGGGCGTTAAGGAAATAACAGGCGATTATTATGTTCCTGTATCTGAGGGAACAAGCTCAGGTCAGGCACAGCATACCGATATAACAGATATTGATATACAGAATGCCATCGATGGTGACGGATATATTATAACATCGGGTGTTATTGAAGTACTTGGCGGCATTGATCTTATTTTTGTAGATGGAGCGGTTATAACAAATGTAGATGCAGGAAAGATAGATGTATTAGGATGGAATGTAGTAAGCGGTACGGAGCTTAAGATTGGCGGAGATAATGGATTAACCATTCTAAACGATACGGGCTTTGCTAGCAAGGATATTGCCTTAGGCGGTACGGTAGACGCAACGGTAACAGCCAATCTTAGTATCGACGGAATAAGTTATGCAGATATTAGAGGCGATCCAGCTATTATAAATGGCCATACTGCGGTCCTTACAGATGGTAGTGTACTACATTACAACTCAGGAACATGGACCGTTAAAGATGGTGAGCTTCTTGTTGAGGTTTATGATAATGATACAGGTTGGAGAGAGGTTCAAACCGCCCAAGGAGCACAAAGATTTACATTCCATGGCAGTGAGCAGGGTACCGCGATATATGATATTACCGATAGAACATATTCCATTGCAGAAGGTTATTCAACAACCCTTTCAAACGGAACTACTATAAATTACGAATCAGGAAGCTGGGCTGTTGTAGGCGGCGAACTCCTTATAATAAATGGTGAAGGAACTGCCGCTAACTCAGATTTCCTTGGAGCCTCATTTGATGTTAGGGTTAATGTCTTAGGAAATGGTGACGTAGCCCTAGCAGAAAACCTTTCCATTCAAGTAGAAAACTCAGCCATAGCAGAACTATCCGAAGCCTACGGTTATAACCTCTCAGAGATAGAGGCAGCTCTTGGCGAAGGTGCCACAGACCTCTTATTCGGCGAGGGTACATCGGTATTTAACCTTACCAATGCTCATGTAGTACTCATGGCTTCAGCCAATGCCAACGATACAACCTATGAAGGACTTAGCTGGAGCTCAGAGTTGTTCGGTGTTGAGTTCGATACCACAGTTAATGTAACTTCTACTAATGTGGCCCTTGCAGCAGATCTACAGGTTAACAATGTAGAGGTATCCACTATAGCAGAACTATCCGAAGCCTACGGTTATAACCTCTCAGAGATAGAGGCAGCTC
>CAZOIE010000050.1:0-4959 GCA_964579905.1 uncultured Planctomycetia bacterium | reverse complement strand
AGTTCGATACCACAGTTAATGTAACTTCTACTAATGTGGCCCTTGCAGCAGATCTCAAAATTGATAGCGCACAGGTTTCAGATATAGCTGAACTTGCTTCAGCATATGGTTATGACAGTGCCCAGATAGAGGCCGCCTTTGGTGAAGAAACTACAGATCTCCTATATGGAAAGGATACCTCTGTATTCAATCTTACAAATGCTCATGTTGTATTGCAGCAGTTTGCATCTCCTGAATATGAAGGCGAAGGCACATTCTTGATAGATGTTGGCGGAACAGGGCAGATTCATACAATAACTGAAGAGGAAGCTGATAGATTAGATGAGTTCCTAGAAACCACAAACACGCAGTCAGTTCTTGTGATGTGGGATGCAAGTGCAGGTGCAAATGGAGAACTCATTATAGTATCAGAGATATCCTCCTATTCAGATGGCATGACGCATACTACTGAATATGTATTTGGTATTTCCGAGGTTAATACACAGCTAGAAACCACAACGCTCTACAGCATTGAAAACGGAAGATTATCACGGTTATGGAATGACAATGTGGTTGAGCTTGCCGGTGGAAATAGATATGGAATTATTAGAGGCCACGCCATAACCGCAAACGAAATCGGACTTATAAATTCTAACCTTACAGGAACCAACTCCTTCTTAAGTATTGATGTCCAAAATAAAATTCTTCCTCTAAGCTTTGTTGGCGGTGAGTTGCTTGCACAATCTGCTACATTGGGTGGAGATAAGTATTTCTTTGGTGTGACAACCTCATTTGTTGAATATACAGATTCTACCTATGATGAGCAAACAGGAACGAATCAATACGTTTTAAGGTCCCAAGAAGGCAACACAGTAACCACGGATTATGATATTAATGCCAACGGCTACCTGATGAACCGTGAAGATGTTGGATACGGCTTGATAAGCGGTGAGAATATTGCTGATCAAGAAGGAATTGTTATTAATAATACAGTTAGTTATTTGCGCAGGGAGACCGGTTTTGGCAGTATAGGATTATCAAAGCTAAAGGCTGAAGGAAATACCATACTTGCTAATTACACAACAGACATTAATCCTCTAACAGGAGAAAAACTCGCAAATGGAGCAGGATATAATTTCTTTGTAGCGGTAGATGAACAGGGAACCGGTGTTCTTGGCTTGGGCGAAAAAGTAGCGGTTATAAGCGCTTCATGGGGTATAGGTCCTAATGGAGAGTTCCTGCAGCTTAACTTCAAGGACGGCATAGTTGATTATGGTTTCATAGGTGAAAACGGTGCGTTTGCGACGGCAGAGGGAGTCGCTGAGAATTTAAGAAGTTCCGGCACCATAGTAGATGGACGTGGAGTAACCACCGATGAAGCACTTACACTAAATGCATTCCTTCAGGCAACCGGAAGCGGCATAATGGACTATAGCTCTCTAGGTGCTGAAGATGTAGAGTTAAGAGGAGAAGATGGTAATAAGGTTACTTACAGTGTCTTGCAGATGACATCCAAGGCTATATCCCAGGATGGTATTAGTTCATACAAGATAGACATAACAACATCTGGTAGCAGTATTAGTGTTTTGACAATGCATAATTTTGACGAATCTGGCGAGATATCTATTCTTGGTGGTGACATGTTATCTGCTATTGATACTTATGCAGATGAATTGGGAGTAAATGCTAGGATATTAATGCTTGATGGTAGCTCGGTAGTTAGAGCTCTTGACGGTACATACGGAATAACTAACGGCGAGATACTTGATCCTAGAATTGCAGAGGCCCTTAATGCCGAGGCGGGCAATGGATGGTTTATAACAGACCTTAGTCTTGAAAAGGGAGAATGGACCCCCAGCTATTTAGGTAAAGGCGGGGTAGTAAGGACGATGTCCGCTAGCCTAGAGGAGGTTTATGCATATAATAACGTTTCAACGGTCGAAGGTGGAGCTGGTTATTATGGAACAGGTTATGCTTCGCCAGCAGGATATGTGGTTGCAACCGGAGAAACAGAAGTCGTAATAGATGATGCTAAATACTTTGCCTTTGGCGCAGACGGCCAGCTGGAGAAGCTTAATGTTGGTGGCGGTTTCTGGGTATTTAAGGGAGTGGAAGAAAGTGACATCAATGCCGCTGTTGCCGCTGAGAGCCGTGTTGATATATTGGATATTCTTGCACAGTCACAGAAAGTTGGTCGGGCGAGATTGGCAGCAGCTGTAACCGTAGGAATTATAGCAGCCGTTGCTACAGCGATATTACTTCCAATCGCCGCAGGCGCCTTAGCGCCTGGAATAGCAGCGCTTATAGGTACAAGCATCGAAGGTGCTGTTGCTGTCTCAACATTTAGCTATGTAGCAACCACTGCATTGGTCGGATACGAGATGACTATGGCTACTATGTCCGCATTTGAAGGTGACTGGGGTAAGACAGCTATGCATGTTGGCTTGGCTATATTGGCATTTGCTACAGCTGCATTTACGCCGACTAATTTGGCATCAAAGGCCCAAGAAGGTGTAAGCTTCTTTGGAAGAGTGGCAAATAAGGCTGGAGCTGTGAGGTCCGCTTTCCAGGCCGGTAGTGGATTTGGTAGAGTTTTGGGTGCAGGTGGTGAGTTATTAAGCGGAGCTAGGTTGATTATTCCATCGCTTGGAGCCGTTAAGTCCGTAAATACAGTTAGATATGCAATTACAACCGCTGTATTTGCACCGGCATCGGTTGTTGCTATAACAAAGGGTATTGGATATCTGGAAGAGGGTAGGACGGTAGAAGGCGTTATTTGTATAGCGCTTGGTGTCGTGGCTGGTCTAGGTGCGCTTTCATCGGCTGGACACCTTGCTAAGGGACTTGTGAAAATGGCAGGTGAGAGTGCAGGCTTACTAGGTGGCCTAAGGGCATCAGCACAGTTTACCGTAGCAGAATTAAGAGCCGGTATTGCTGCCTTTACAGGATTAGGACTAAAAGGTGCGTCGTTAAGATCTGCAAATAGTATCTTTAGTATAGCTCGGATAGGTATGACGCTTAATCCAACTATGGTATTTATGGCCGATCTCTTTGGTGGACATTCCAAACTTGCATTTATTGAGTGGGGCTTTGAAGGAAACGTAGCAGGTAGACTTGAGACATTCCAGCATGGATTAGGTTCAGGACTTCTGTACTATGCTAATGTAGCATCACAGGGTGTAGCTATGGGAGCCCTTTTGGGTGCTGCAATGCTTATAGCAGGACCTATCGCTAGGTACCTTATAGAGGGAAGCCCGTTACTTGCTAGCGTTATGGAGTCTATAGGAAGTGGAATAGTATTTAGAGAAGGCGCAGGTGAGGCTAATTTACTTGGAAAGCTTACCGACTTTGTCGAGATGGGCATACAGGAGCATATGTTAGAGCCTACACTTAGAGTCGTATCACCATTTGGCGGGCTTGGAGGCGAGTTGTTTGCTGAACTATTATCAGGTGGCTCAGCCGGTAGCGCCAACATTAATATAGAGAATATTACCGCTACTGTTAGCGGACTCTCTGCAAGACAGATAAACAGGTTGCAGGCAGAGTTTGATGCAATAAATAGTGCCGCATCCGCTAATAATGAGGCTGATTATACAGAGGCCTTAGGACATGCTCAAAACTATATAAACAACCTTATAAATAGACACGGAAAGAATCAGTTGGCTGGTCTTCAGAGCTTCATTTCAGGGCTACAAGGCTCTGATATATCTGCTGCTGGAGTAAATATTAACGCTCAATTAGCAACGCAATTTATCGAATCAGCTGTTATAAATAATGAAAGTGTTGCACTAGGACTTAGTCAGCGCAGGAATAACTGGATTAGCGCTACAACTTCAAGTTTTACAGAAGCTGCCTCTTCAAACGGTATAAATGGAACAGCGTTACTTGATCTTACCACGCAGTTTGTACTTGAAGCCAGCAATGCGATTTCACAGGTGGATGCTCGAAGATTAGCTAAATCGCAGATTGCACAGGCACAGCAGGCATTTAGCGAAGCTCAGGATCTTGTTGAGTCTGTTGTCAGGTTGTTCGACAGCGGTGCTCTTGGTGCATTAACGGTTGGAAGAACTTCTGCTCAGCAGGTTTCGATATTGGATAGCCTGAATACTATCTTACTAAGTGTTATACAGGCGACCAATCCGAATGCAAATAGGCTGCAGGAAGTATTTGAAGCTCATATACAAAAGGCAGATGGGGAGCTTGGGGATGTCCACCGAGCAGGTATTGGGCAGGTATATATGGCTGCTGTTGCAGTAACAGAAGCGATTAGCTTTAGGAGGGATTTTGAGAATGCAGCTAGTGTCCAAGAGCGCCAGGAAGCGATGGATGAATTTGCCAAGGTACTTAATGATTTTACAGCCTATATTGAGGAATTAAATAATGGAGCTATATTAAAGGATGCCGGGTATGCACAGGCATCATTTGTAAATGCGCTACAGACTCTATTTTATGCTATGCTGGGAGCAGTAGTTAACCATATGGATACTGCCGAATACGGCATGCTTACAGTAACCTCTACAGAGCTGTTTAGAGCATTAGATGATTTAAGCATTGCTGTCGGTAGATTAGAGGCAAGTGGTAGGTTAACCTCAGCAGCAAATATGGCTGCAAAGACAGAATCAGAGAAGAGAGTTTCTCTATATAATTTTGTAAATCTAGTCAGTTCAATCGAAGCAAATATAGTAGATGCTTTACTTACAGATATAAAGGATTCAGAGGGTGGGCAAATTACATCTTCAATGATAATGGAGAATAGCGGTGACTTTATCAGTACTGAGCACGGTGATGTATATATAACACCTGAAATGGCCAGGATGGCGGAGAATAAGAGTGCTGAGGCTATGCAGGCCGGACTTGCAGGAGAGGTAGCAACCGTTCTTGCCAGTTCGCAAGAAGCAAAGGTTCCACTTGCAAGTATTGATTTCAAGAAGAGCAGCGATTTACTTGCTAATAACGCTGTTGATAATGATGGAAATCTTA
>CAZOIE010000049.1:4223-8337 GCA_964579905.1 uncultured Planctomycetia bacterium | reverse complement strand
GTGACGGAACACAGGGATGACAAAGGTAATATCAAAAAGAGCATTGATTTTGACCTCTTGCGCCAGGAGCTTTCAAAGAATCTTGTCGAAGGCCCCCAGGAACGCTATACGTTGAATTGGCCGGGGAAGCGAGAGGCGCTTCTAATCGCCAATGTACCTATTGCTAAAACTCTTCGTCCGTGTCGACAAGAGAGTGTGAAATTTGATGCTACCCAAAATCTTTTTATAGAGGGGGATAATCTTGATGCGCTTAAGCTTTTGCAGGAAACATATCTTGGAAAAGTCAAAATGATATACATTGATCCCCCTTATAACACTGGTAAAAATTTAATATACAAGAATGATTTTCATGAAAGTACATTGCAGTTTTTAGAACGATCAAATCAAACTGACGAGGAGGGAAACAAATTAGTTGCCAATCCAGAAAGTAATGGTCGTTTTCATTCGGATTGGCTATCAATGATTTATTCGCGCTTGAAAGTTGCGAAAAATTTACTCGCACAAGACGGTGTATTAGTTTGCAGCATAGATGAGAATGAGTTAGCTACATTATGTCTGGTATTAAAAGAAATATTTGGAGAAAGTGGATATGAACATGTTTGTGTTACTGTAGTGCATAACCCTAGAGGTGTTCAAGGAAATAATTTTTCTTATATGAATGAATTTGCCTACTTTGTCTTCCAGAAAGGACTTAAGGTAATTAATAAAATAAAGAGGGATGTAGCACTTGAAGAAGAATTTAAGGACCATGGTGGCGAATCGTTACGAACCGATGCAAAAAATTGTTTTTATCCAATATTAGTGAAGGAGAATAAGATTATCGGTTTTGGAGATGTTCCTGAAGATGATTTCCATCCCGAAAAGAATGTGAAGCGAGAAGATGGAGTTTGTGAAGTATATCCAATTGACGTTGAGGGAGTAGAGAGGAAGTGGGTGTTTGCAAGGCAATCGGTGGCTGAGATAAAAGAAAAATTGTTTGTGAAACAAAAAAAAGAAGGAGAAATTGATATTTTTAGAAGAAAAGATGAAAAAGTGCCAAGAACAGTATGGATCGATAAAAGATATGACGCCAGTACATTTGGTTCAAAAATTGTTAATTCCTTGGTTGATGGGGCTGGTTTTACCTTACCCAAAAGCCTATGGACTGTTTACGACTCTATATATGCAGTAACTGGGAGCAATAAAGAAGCTTTGATTATGGATTTTTTTGCTGGCTCTGCTACAACTGCACATGCTGTCATGCAGCTAAATGCTGATGATGGTGGTAATCGAAGATTCATCATGGTTCAATTTCCAGAGGTTTGTGATGCGGATTCACAAACCTACAAAGCTGGTTTTAAAACAATTGCTGAAATAGCAAAAGAGCGTATCCGGAAAGCAGGAGAAATGATCAAGAAAGAAAACGCGACCACTGTACCTAATCTTGACATCGGGTTTCGTGTACTAAAGATCGACACTTCGAACATGCAGGATGTGTACTACAATCCCGATGCTTATTCGCAAAATACACTTTTTAAAATGGCTGACAATATTAAGCCTGATCGTACAGATGAGGATTTGCTTTTTCAGGTGCTTCTTGATTGGGGCGTAGATTTATCTTTGCCAGTTTCCAAAGAAAAGATAGCGGGAAACGATGTGTTTTTTGTAAGTAAGAATGCCCTTGCCGCTTGTTTCGCTAACAAAGGAGAAATCACCGAAGACTTTTGCAAGGAGCTGGCTAAACGAGAGCCATTACGTGTAGTCTTCTGTGATTCAGGATTCAAGGACGATAGTATGAAAATTAATGTTGAGCAAATTTTTAAGCTCATGTCACCTCATACAGAGGTTAAGTCAATTTAAGGACAATTCATATGAAATTGAAATTTAAACATCAGACCTTTCAATCTGATGCTGTCCGGGTGGTTATCGATTGTTTTAAAGGGCAGCCTCAAGGTCAGGGAATTCGATATCGCCTTGATCCTGGAGTTCAGAAAAATCGAGAAAGACAGATGAAATTTGATGAAGATGCTGCTTTTCGAAATCCTGATATAATCCTTAACGAAGTGCAAATTTTAGAGAATATTCAAGCCGTACAAAAACGTCAAAATTTACCTATTTCTCCTAACTTGGTGCAGACTTCTGTATCTTCCGTCAATTTAGACATAGAAATGGAAACCGGAACAGGAAAAACCTATTGTTATATCAAAACGATTTATGAAATGAACAATAAGTACGGCTGGAATAAATTCATTATTGTTGTTCCAAGTATTGCCATCAGGGAAGGTGTATATAAATCATTCGAAATAACCGCTGAACATTTCCTGGAGAGTTATGGGAAAAAGATTAAGTTTTTTATATACAATTCAAAACAATTGCATAATCTCGAAAGTTTTTCTTCAGATGCGGGAATAAATGTAATGATTATCAATGTCCAGGCATTTAACGCCACAGGTAAAGATGCCCGTCGTATTTATGAAGAACTGGATGATTTTCAAACCCGAAAACCCATAGATGTTATTAAAGCAAATCACCCTATCCTTATATTAGATGAGCCTCAAAAAATGGAAGGCAAAAAAACACTGGATTCATTAAAGAAGTTTAATCCCTTGATGATTTTGCGATATTCAGCAACTCACAAAACTACACATAATAAAATATACAGGTTAGACGCCTTGGATGCCTACAATCAGAAACTGGTTAAAAAAATAGCTGTTCGTGGCATATCTGTAAAAGGATTAGCGGGGACAAATGCTTATCTATATTTGGAGTCCATAGAAATTTCCAAACAAAGCCCTGTTGCGCGAGTAGAAATAGAAATGAAACAGAAAAGCGGAGCTATTATCAGAAAGATTCGAAGATTAAGCAAAGGTGATAATCTGTATGATTTGTCAGAGGGACTGGATCAGTATAAAGGTTTTATTATTGCTGATATAAATGCCATTACCGATACGGTTAGCTTTACCAATGGTGTGGAGTTAAGAGCTGGGGATGCTGTAGGCGATATTAATGAAACCGCTCTTAGACGTATACAGATTCGTGAAGCAATTAAAGCACATTTTGAAAAGGAACAGATTTTATTTCAAAAAGGCATCAAAGTTTTGACTCTTTTCTTTATCGATGAAGTAGCGAAATATAGACTTTATAATGACGCAGGGAAAGAAGAGGGCGGCCAGTATGCAAAGATTTTTGAGGAAGAGTATAAAGGAGCTCTTAACGAATATGGATTTCTTCACAAACCAGATTATAAAAAACACCTGGATAGTATCCCGGTTGGAGGTACCCATAACGGATATTTCTCAATAGATAAAAAGACTAAACATTTAGTTGATCCCGTGACAAAAAGCAGGTCAACCGAAACCGAAGATGTTGACGCATATGATTTGATTTTAAAGGACAAAGAACGATTGCTTTCGTTTGAAGAACCTACCCGATTTATTTTTTCACACTCAGCCCTTCGGGAAGGGTGGGATAACCCGAATGTATTTGTAATCTGCACGCTCAAGCATAGCGACAGCATAATTTCACGGAGGCAGGAAGTAGGTCGCGGCTTGCGCCTTTGTGTGGATCAATTCGGCGACCGCCAGGACAATCCTTTAACCGTGCATCAAACAAACGTTTTGACCGTTGTTGCCAGTGAAAGTTATAAAGATTTTGTTTCCGGATTGCAGAAAGATATTAGTGAATCCCTCTCCGAGCGGCCGCGGGTTGCTGATGAGGCGTATTTTACAGGGAAGACTATTTTGACCGATGACGGTCCTATGGAAGTAACCCAGCAAATGGCAAAACACATTTACAAATATCTCCTTAAAAACGATTATGTTAACGATAGTGACAATATTGCGGATACCTATCATGAGGCAGTCAAAGAAGGTGGAGTTGCACCATTGCCGGATGATTTGAAGCCGTATGAAGAACAAATATTTCAGTTGATTGAGAGTGTCTATAGCGAGGCAAACCTTCCTGCGATTGAAGATGATCGAAGGAGCAAGACAAATCCTCTGAATGACAACTTTCACAAAAAGGAATTTAAGGAACTCTGGGGTCGTATCAACAAAAAAGCTGTTTATGCTGTTCAGTTTGACAGCGAGGAATTAGTCACTAAGTGTGTTGATACGCTCAATCGTCATTTGCGAGT
>CAZOIE010000049.1:0-4189 GCA_964579905.1 uncultured Planctomycetia bacterium | reverse complement strand
ACGGTTCATCGTGGAGAACAAAAGGATGCAATTAAATATGATGAGGTAAAAGAAGGACATAGTTTTGAAGTAAAAGAATCTTCAACGGAATATAACAAAAAATCAGTCCATTCCGATGTTGTCTACGATCTGATTGGAAAAATTGCCGAAGATGTTTATCTGAAAAGGCAGACTGTTTCCAATATCCTGATGAAGCTTGAGAAGTCAGTATTTTCACAGTTTAAAACGAACCCTGAGAACTTTATATCTGAAGCCGTGCGGTTGATTAATGAACAAAAAGCAACCATGATTATTGAGCGCCTAACCTATAACGCGACCAATGAAATCTACGATGTTGATATTTTTACGGATAATCAGACAAACCAGAATTTCAGCAAGGTAAGTCAGCCATTAAAGAGGCACATTTATGACTATGTGGTTACAGACTCCGGTAAAGAACGTAAATTCGTAGAAGAACTAGATGTAAGTGATGAAGTAGTTGTTTACGCAAAACTCCCTAAAGGATTTGCCATTCCTACGCCTGTGGGCAATTACAATCCAGACTGGGCCATTGCGTTTAAGGAGGGCAAGGTTAAGCACATTTATTTTGTCGCGGAAACGAAAGGGTCTATGTCTTCTATGCAATTAAAAGAGATTGAACAAACAAAGATCGAGTGCGCGCGAAGATTCTTCAATGATGTGTTAAACAAAAAAGGCAAGGATTCTTCAGTGAAATATGATGTCATTGACAGTTATGACAAACTAATGGAAGTCGTAAGGTAATGAAACAAACGTATATCGGGCATCGCCAGAGAATAAAAGACAAATATAAAAAATCAGGCATAAATGGATGGCTGGATTATGAAGTTCTGGAATTAGCCCTGTCTTACGCCATCGCGAGAAAGGACACAAAGCCGGTAGCCAAAGAATTAATCAAGCGGTTTAAAACAATTAATGGGGTCTTAGACGCGGATAGCAAGGAATTAACATCAATTAGCGGTATCTCTGATCATACGACTCTTTTTTTGAAATTATTGAAAGACATTGCCATCCTTTATCTGGAGAATGGCCTGCATAGTAAGGATTTGCTTTCTTCATCAGAAGCTGTTTTCAATTACTTAAAGTCTTCTTTAAAAGGATGTGCGGATGAAGAATTCCGAAGCCTATTTTTAGATAGCAAAAACCAATTAATTGCTAGAGAGACGCTTCAAACCGGTACTGTGAATAGATCAGCAGTATACCCAAGAAAAATTGTTGAACGGGCTCTTCATCACCATGCGGTCGGTGTTATTGTAGCCCATAATCACCCCGCGGGAACACTGGAACCATCAGAGGAAGATATTACGGTAACAAACGCAATCAAGAACGCGCTTAAGACTGTTGATATAAAATTATTGGACCACATTATCATCGGTGGCAATGATTATTTCAGTTTTAATAAAAATGGTCTTTTGTAAAGGATGATTTATTTAACCATGGGTATGTATATATTGGAGAGCATTATTAATGAAGATAAGAGAATTATCTGTAAATAATTTTAGATCAATTAAGAATATAACTCTTAATCCGGCTGAATTGTGTGCATTAATTGGTCCCAATAGTTGCGGTAAAACAAATATTCTTAAAGCAATAGATTTAGTACTGGGAGAAGGATGGACAACAAAAGCAAAAGTAGCGAGAGAATTATTTAATGACACAAACCAGGATATAAAAATAAAAATAGATTTTACAGAAAGCATAGAGTGGCATTATTATGCTCAGAGAAAAGATATTAATTGTATTACTCTAGTAATGCAATACCAGCCGTTAGATTGCAAAGTTCGTCTCTGGGAGAGTTATCCAAATGACAAAAATGGAGAAGGTTACTATGTTAATGACGAGTTTAAAAAGAAATGCCATTTTGTATATATATCATCAGAGCGTCAGCTGACATCTGAATTAAGAGTCAGTAAATGGACAATGCTCGGGAAACTCATGAAGCTTATTTATGAAAACTACATAACTCATTATGGAAATAACGAAAATAGTTTAAAACATGATTTTGCTGAAAAAATAAAACCAGCAAAAAATTTTCTAGAAAGTGATTTTAGTTCAAATGATATAACATTTAAAAAATTCGAATACACTTTTAAGAAATATTGTTCTTTAAATAGCTCGGGGCTTGCTAGTGAATTTATGCCGCTCCTTGATATTTATAATTTGAATTGGTTCTATAAAACTCTTCAAATTCATGTTAAGGAAGATTTGCCTGATAAACACTTTGATAGTGAAGAGGTTGGTGCTGGTATGCAGAATCTCCTCATGATTTCAATTTTTCAAACATATGCGGAATTAATGGGTGGAAAGGTAATCTTTGGTGTTGAAGAGCCAGAGATGTATCTATATCCCCAAGCTCAAAGAGCACTCTATAAGAATCTAATCGGATTATCTGCGAATACTCAAATGCTTTATACGACACATAATCAGAATTTTGTAGATGCAGCGAGACCAGATGATATTGTCCTTCTGAGAAAAAACACAGTAAAGGGAACTTATAATCTTCAGAAGGACGACTATTTCAATATGGATAATGCTGCGAAACAAAAATATAAGATTTATACACATTTTAATACCGAAAGGAATGAATTGTTTTTTGCAAAAAAAGTATTGTTAGTTGAGGGCGATTCTGACAAGATTCTTTTTTCTGCGTTGTGTGAAGAAAAATGGAAAATAGATCTAGATAGCGCTGGCATATCGATTATTTCCTGTGGGGGCAAGGGTGGTATAGTATATTTTATTGGTGTTTGCAAAATTATTGGATTGGAAGCTATCTTTTCAGTTTGGGATAAGGATGAAGAAGTTGACGACAATGCTATTTTTGATGAAGTAAAAGAAAAGAAGAAAGGTTTAGAGTTGGATCCTAATTTAGAAGGTTTCTTAGGTTTACCGGAAGGCGTTAGTGCTTTAAAGGTAAAAAATGCATTCGAATGGGCAATGAATGTAAAAAGTGAAGATATTCCAAAGGAATTTAACGACATAAAAGATTTTTTCCTTAACAGAACATAAGTTTCTAAGGTCGTGTACCCAGCTCATCAAGGCTGACCGCGATTATACGGCTAGCAGAAAGAAAAGAAAATATAAGAAATTAACTGAAATCACAAAATGGAAAACTTAAGTCTTCAAGCAATACGAAATAAGATTGAACAGCTTAGAACTGAGAGGAAATATGAAGAGGCGCTTAAGTATGCGGAAAGTTTACAGCGCAAGTATTTTTCTGATCTCAATTTTGATGATTGGTTTGCTAAAGGAATTTGTCATTTCTATTTAGATCAGCACAAAGAAGCTACCGAAGCATATGGTCACGCTCTAGAGCATGAACCGGACAATTTTCCCGCCATGTCTAACAGAGGCATAAGTTTTCTAAGAATTGGTAAGATCGAAGAAGCATTTAAACTTTTCCTAAAAGCCTTTGACTTGAATCCCAATATCGGTCCAGCTTGGTGGACTATTGGCCAATTCTTTTTATATCAAACTCGAATAACCAAGGATTTATATACTCTATTGCAAACGCCAGGAGTTATTCAAAAAGTAGAGGGTTTTAACTATGGTTTCTTGACGAAGGCCGTTAATGCTTTTCGACATGCAATAAAAATAATGCCAACTTACGAAGATGATAACGTGTATTTGATTGATGAAACTGAAGTCCCCATTAAAGAATTATTGAGTTTTTGTAAAGATGTGTCGGATATGAGTATTAATGAAATCTTACAAGTTGAGGATTTTAAGCGGGAAGGTATTTTTAATCTCCCGTGCTATAAATGTGAAACCTTATTGGAGCTGATAAGAAAAGAACAATCGGTTCGAGGGCCTTTCTATTTCAATCTCCCAGGTGTTGTTTGTTGTAATTGTACTCATGATTTGCTTAATGAGATTCCTGATCCTCCGGGACTTCTTGGTGCAGAGGAGTTACCCCTTGATATGGCGTGCAACATTGTTAGAGACTATGATTTTATTTTAGATATTAATACAAGCGTCAATTTCTTTTGTGTTTTGTTCAAGGGGGAGCCAAGAATCTATGATGTCGGAGCCATTAGGTTACATTCTAATGGATATGTTGACCAAGCTTTTGAAATACTTGACAGGGGATTGAGCGAATGCGAAAACATCGTTCAATTACTCATAGAGAAAGCGGCTATGCTTGGCATGGAGGGAAAACCAGAGGAGGGGCTTC
>CAZOIE010000048.1:0-8409 GCA_964579905.1 uncultured Planctomycetia bacterium | reverse complement strand
TTTCTGCCGACCTTAGGAGCATTCCTTTGGAAGGCATTTTGTTGAGGGGTCTGCGAGGTAACCTCTGGAGGCATATCAGGCTCTTGCGGGGAAGTTTGTTGAAATATAGGTTTTTTCTTCTGCTGGGGCTTCTTAACCTCCGGATGTATAAATTCCTGAGGTAGTTCCTCAAATACGCCTTGTGTTTTTTCCTCGCTGTATGGCCTGACCTTTAATATCATCTCAACGGATTCTTCCTTTACCCTATGAATCATATCCTCGAACATATCAAACCCTTCGTGCTGATACTCAACCAATGGGTCTTTTTGGCCATAGGCACGAAGCCCTATGCCTTCTCTTAGGATATCCATCGAATGGAGATGATCCTTCCACTTTGAATCTATAAGCTGAAGAAGAATTATTCTCTCAAGGCCCCTCATAACATCAAGCCCTATTGACTCTTCCTTCTTATTGTATGCATCATGAAGTGCTTTTATAATATTCTCCCTAAGCTTATCTTTATCAACCAACTCTTCCTCGGGAACAATATCTCCCTTTAAAAGGAACGCTGAGTTTAAAAAGTTTGAAAGCCCAGTTAGGTCCCATTGGGTCTCGCGGAGCTCCTCGTTTATGTATATGCTTAATATGCCATCAACAACATCATCTATCATTTCAAAGATATGTTCCTTTAGGTTTTCCTCTTCAAGGATATAGCGTCTCTCCTCGTACAATATCTCCCTTTGTTTGTTCATAACGTTGTCGTATTCTAAAAGATGTTTTCTTATCTCAAAGTTATGGCCTTCAACGCGCCTCTGTGCTGTTTCGATGGATCTTGTAATAAGTGGATGTTGTATCTCCTGACCCTCTTCCAAGCCAAGCTTATCCATGATTATTTTTATCTTATCTGAACCAAATATACGAAGCAAGTCATCTTCAAGTGAAAGATAGAACCTGCTTGAACCAGGATCTCCCTGCCTACCGGCACGACCTCTCAGCTGGTTATCTATTCTTCTTGCCTCATGGCGCTCTGTTCCTAAAATATGAAGTCCACCCAGACCAACAACCTCCTCATGCTCCTTGGAAAGATCCTCTCTTAATTCAGCAAGGGCCTGCTTTTTTTGTTCATCATTGATTTCCGCTGGATCAAAACTCTTCTGCCTAAGGTAATCATCCAGCATATGATCAGGATTTCCACCAAGTACTATATCTGTTCCACGACCTGCCATGTTGGTTGCAATCGTTACACCTTTAAAGCGACCTGCCTGTGCAACAATATGTGCTTCGTTTTCATGGTACTTTGCATTTAAGACCTTATGGGTAATACCTTTTCTCTTTAAAAGAAGGCTTAATACCTCCGACCTATCTATTGAAATGGTACCAACCAAAACAGGTCTTCCCTTTTCATTTAATTCAGTTATCTCATTTACAACTGCATCAAACTTTTCTCTCTCTGTCTTGTAAATACAATCGGAATGGTTGGTTCTTATGAGGGGTTTATTCGTCGGAATAACAACAACATCAAGCTTATATATATGGTTAAATTCACCTGCTTCTGTAACGGCTGTACCTGTCATGCCGGATAGCTTCTCATACATCCTAAAGTAATTCTGGAATGTAATAGTAGCAAGGGTCTGGTTCTCCCTTTCTATCTTTACACCTTCCTTTGCCTCTATCGCCTGATGAAGGCCGTCAGACCATCTGCGGCCAGGCATAAGACGTCCTGTAAACTCATCTACGATTATTATCTGATCATCCTTAATAACGTAATCAACCTCGTTCTTAAAAAGAGAATGTGCTCTTAGCGCTTGGTTTATATGGTGTTTAAAATCCATATATTTTATATCGTGCAGGTTTTCTATGCCTAAAAGGCTAGCTGCCTTTATTTCCCCCTCTTCAGTTAGATACGCAGTATGTGCCTTCTCATCAACTACATAATCACCTGTCTCTATCTTATTTTCCTCATCCCTTTGTCCCTTGGTAAGCTTTGGAACAATCTTGTCTATCTTATAATACTTATCGGTAGACTCCTCGGCAGGACCTGAGATAATAAGTGGTGTTCTTGATTCATCTATAAGGATACTATCAACCTCATCGACTATGGCATAGTTATGCTTTCTTTGGACTCTATCTTCCTTTCTAACAACCATGTTATCCCGAAGATAATCAAATCCGAACTCATTGTTGGTTCCGTATGTTACATCGCAGCTATATGAATGCTGCCTTTCCTTTGGATGCATGTCATGTTGTATTGCACCAACGCTAAGACCCAAGAATTCATAGACCGGCCCCATCCACTCCCTGTCCCTACGTGCAAGATAGTCATTCACTGTAACAACGTGTACGCCTTTTCCACTCAAGGCATTTAAATAAACAGGCAAAGTCGCAACAAGGGTCTTTCCCTCACCTGTTGCCATCTCAGCAATCTTTCCATTATGAAGAACTATTCCCCCTAATAGCTGAACATCAAAGTGGCGCATATTAACTGTTCTTTTTGCTGCCTCCCTTACAACAGCAAATGCCTCAGGTAAAATATCATCTAGAGTTTCACCGTTCTTTAAGCGCTCTTTAAAGCTATCTGTCTTAGAACGCAGCTCTTCATCACTTAATTGTTGCATCTTAGATTCGAGGTGATTTATCTCAACGACGATGGGTTCAAGTTTCTTCAGGACCCTTTCGCTCTCAGTACCAAATATCTTATTTAGTATGAACTTATACATATTAACCTTTTGCCTTCCACTTCAGATACTCTTCGATAAATAAATCCAATTCTCCATCCATAACCTGAATGGCCTTGCCTGTTTCATAGTTTGTTCTATGATCCTTCACCATTGTGTATGGGTGAAATACATAGGAGCGTATCTGGCTACCCCAAGCAATCTCCTGCTTAGCGCCATGCAATGCTTCCTGCTGCTTCTTTTTCTCTTCCATCTTTATCTCATAAAGCTTCGCTCTTAGTATCTTCATAGCAGTTTGCTTATTCTGAAGTTGGGAGCGCTCATTCTGGCACTGGACTATAATTCCGGTAGGTATATGAGTTATCCTGACAGCAGAGTCTGTTGTGTTTACGCTTTGTCCGCCTGGTCCGCTTGAGCGATATACATTTACCTTCAAGTCCTCTTGTTTTATTTCTATATCCACATTATCTTCTATCTCGGGAATTACGTCAACCGATGCAAATGAGGTATGCCGTCTTTTATTTGAATCAAATGGGGATATTCTTACAAGCCTATGGACCCCGGTCTCTGAACGCAGATAGCCAAAGGCAAAGCTTCCCTTTATAATCATGGTAGCATTCTTTATGCCTGCTTCTTCACCGGGCAGTGTATCAACTACCTGAGTCTTAAAACCCTTGGCCTCAGCCCACCTCCCGTACATCCTAAGAAGCATCTTTGCCCAATCGCAGGACTCTGTTCCACCGGCTCCTGAGTTAATGCTAAGTATTGCATTGTTTTTATCGTTCTCTTCACCGAGTAGCTTACTAAATTCTAATGATTTTATCTTGGAATCTATCTTACTAACTTCAGCTTCTAGCTCCTTTATTGCCGCCTCATCGGACTCATCTATGATATCTATGAGCTCTGATATATCCTTATATTTATGTATTACCTCATTAAAGGGCTCAACTCTTGCCTTGAGAGCTTTAAATTCTTCTATCGTTTTATTGGCAGCCTCCTGATTGCTCCAAAACCCTTCGGCCGCCATGGTAAGTTCAATCTCTGATATCTTATTATTTAGATTCTCCAGGTCAAAGATACCCCCTTAGTTCATCTATCTTTGAACTAATATCTTTGAGCCTGTTTTTAAGTTCCATAAGCATAAAAATCTCCTTGGATATTGAAGTGATAATGTAACATATTTAAGGAAGGATTACAACGAAAAATCTAAGGATGGATATAATCCACTAATTAGTAGTATTTACGTCATCTTTGGTCAACAAAGAGGGGGTCTTAAATAGAACTCCTGGGGAATAATTCCCTGTCCATAAAAGCGAACTTATACTAAGCACTTCAGCGTGCCATTCTGAATCACTCACCCTATCCTCATAAATCTTCTCAAACAGAGTTTTTCCATTAAGGTCTTCTCTTGGCTTATTTAGCTCATCTATGAGAGCCATTACCATTATTATATAGTTTTTATAGATAGCAATACCCTCTTCATAGCTCTTACAAGAGGATATCTTTTGTTCCATTTCCTCTTTTAATTTACTTAAATCTGTCAATATAAAAGGCTCCTTACCGTAAATCTGTTTATATGCACCAATAGACAAGAAAAACTCTTTAGCGCATATTCTTTTTGCCCACATATAAAATGAATCGGTGTCTATATCATCTTGTATTGAAATACCTCTTTGCCGTAATAAATTTTCTATTTCTATAATTTGTTCATTTAATTCAGCAAAATTAATCAGCTTGTTAACCAGAAATGCCTTATACCACCAGATTAACTCTTCGAACTCCATTTCACTGAATGGCTTATATATATCAATTGCTTTCTCAGGGGGTTCTGCGAACGACCTAGGAGCTTGCATACCTTTTTGCAGTACGAATGCTTCAGACATAGTTATGCTAAGGGGTTTCTCACTTGCTTCTGTAATAACTTCATACCCTACCTCTCTCATAAGCTTTCTTACCTTATCAAACCAACTCTCATCTTTTGGCATCCCGCACAGAAAATAAATATCTGGAGAAAACTTCGCTGCTAACAATCTATGAAAATTATCAATTTCATCTAATTCCTCAAATTTTATAATAATATTACCATCACTTTTGTAAAAACCATTAACAGGAAGATTAGCTATTACAACGTCAACCCTCTCATTCATCTCGGTCAGTTGCACAATATCAGAATGTAAAATTCTTACATCGTCTTCGGCAATACCATTCATTTTTAGAAACTCTATAGATTCATGTACCCTCATTTCTTCCCTTTCAACACATATAACAGCCTTTGCACCCATCTTATGTGCTACCATTCCCAATATTGCGTCCTTTCCGCTACCAGCATCCAAAACCACTCTACCGCGAATCTCATCCTCATATGCAAGCATCAATTGAATAGATAGAAGAGTGTGGTAACCATCGGTAAAGTTAAGGTACTGTTCTATAACATCATCGGGATAAAGGTTACAGATAATAACAGAACCTTCAAAATTTTCCAGCTCATTTCTCTTCTTTTCCCACTCTTCCTCGCTAACAAATAAAAACTTTCCTACAAATAAAAAATGCCCTCCAAATATAGTTGGGATAATCTTTTCATTAATTCTTTTAGTAACTGTTTGAGTTGAATCATCGGGCCATATTTTCTTAATGCGTTTTTTATAAACCTCCATCTCTGCTTGTACCGCTGCAATTTGCCTTCTAAGCTCTTCATCACCTGCTGGCCTGGATTTCTTACGAGCTACTATAATCTGTCTTTGGGTTGTATAAGTATCTGTAGCATAATCCTCATCGGGTACTTCTTGAATCTCTATCTCAAGACCCAGCTCTTCCAAAAATCTAAGCAATTCAGCATTACTCTTGACACCCTTCTCATCAAACAACTTATCTAAACCAGCTCCCGCCATATTGGATATTATCAGCCTTCCACCTGGTTTTATATAGCGAAGTACATCTTTTATAACATGTTGATAATCAATATAATTCAATAAATCAAATAACACAGCCGAATCAAAGGAGGCTTCTTTATTGCCGTATGCTCTTGCCATAAATGAATAAACATCTGGCCTTTGAAGCGCGCTGTCTAAATCATATGCATCTGCTTTAACGGCAAGTGTCGTAGCATCAACATTATCAATAAATTCTGATTCCCCTTTAAAACCAGCACCGATTGCGATAACTATGTTGTCTCTATCGTGGTAGTGGCGTAAAGCATGAGGACGATACTCTGCTGCACCCAAATCAAGTATAAGATTTCCTAGTTTACTCTCTTGTTCTAATTGCCCTAACAAGTTATCAATTCTTTCATATACATCCCTATGCGCATATCTTTCACCGCTAAATATCGCATCTTGCTCTACATATTCCCATGCTTTTATTTTCTCATCATCAATTAAATTAATAGGCTCGGTATGCCCTTCTTTAGAGGTAGCCATAAAACCTCCAAATTGAAGGGTTTCGTCCTTAAGTACGCTTAATAATCTCTCAGGATTTCTATTGGTTTCCTTTGAAGCTAGCATTACATCTAAAAAGAGAAAGTTGAAGAGTTCATCTATATTCTTATCTTGTGCAATATCTAGAATTCTATTAAAAAGATCTATATTATAATCTAACTCTTTAAGTAGTGCAGGTAGATAAGTATAAAACCTAAATTGCTCTCTGATACCCTCCAGCTTATCAGCAATCTTTAAAACTTTTTTCCATAGGGGTATATCTCTTGATAGCGCTTCATTGATCCTAGGTAAATCCACTCTTTGCCAGTTCTCGTAGAGTTCTATATTATATTCTTTTAATCTCTTGGAGAACTCTCTTAGCTTGGGAAGCTTCATCAGGGTTATTAATGACTTGGCTTGTTGCAATTTTGATGGAGCAAGCTGACTCTGCGCTACAGCGTATTGACCTTTTCTTTCTATCAACCACTTGGCATAACGGGAAAACTCCTTCTGTAGAGCCTGAATTATAAATGCGCCTTCTCCTTCAGCTACCCAGCTGTTTTCTCCAGTAATGGGCACTATATGTAAAGCCGCCACCTCTATCTCTTTCTTGATCAGATTATCAACTAAAGAACGTGCAGCTTTATTGATCTCTGTAATAGTAGGATAATGGGTTTGGGTGGATCTTGATGTGCGCTTTAAGGCAAAGTAATCAAGGTCTATAGATAAGACAACCGGTTGATTAAAATAAGGGAGCCTTTTAGGGTTGTCATAGACTCTACCTTCAAATCCGACAAGCTCATGCTCCTTTCTCCTTCTTGCCCAACTAGGAAAAAGAAATGTAGGCCTACTTACAAACTGCCAGAATTTTGCAGCCAATGGTACCCATTTATCTATGAGCTCTTTATTGTAAGCTCTGAAAAATTCTCTAGCCTCTTCTTCATTACTTGGCAATTTTATATAGTTAGTATCATGTATATTCGGTAAAGCCCAAAAAACCTGTCCATCATCTCCCACAGTTATTAAGTTCCAACCTTCATATGCATCGTGATGGGCATCTATAAGTAGTAAGGGCAGTGCCTTATCGCCTATGGGCAGCTTTCCCTCTCTTGTACAATCATACAACCACTCCATTATCTCATCATGTTCAATACCTCCACCTATTAAAAACGGCCACTCCTCTATACCTATTGGCGTAAACCAGGATAATGCTTTCTTTGCTTCAGTAATTGGTGCTTCATCAATCTGTTTTACTTTAACCCTGGAGACCATAGCTTCTGCCTCTTCCATTGTTGCTACTCTCATAGCACCCGATTTCTGTGTTGAAACCGTTGCAACCGCTACGGCAAATCTAAATGCTTCCTTAAGAGGTTCCTTGATAGAGAGTTTATGGGCAAGGGCTCCGATTAATGCATCGCCTGAGCCAACGGTACCTCTGACCGTAACAGAAGGAATAGAGGCTAAGTATGCCTCATTTAACTTAACAATAATAGGATCTTTTTCTCCCCGTGATACAATGATAACCTTAAGATTGCCTCCGCTTGCATTAATAGAACGTATAAACTGTCTGGCCTCTCCCACAATAACCTCAGGATCATCCTCAATAGATTCAACATCCTTCCCAATGAGATTCGAAAACTCATTTATATTGGGTTTTATTAGATCAACTCCTGCTAAAATAATCTCCTCTAGCCCTTCACTAGGTATTTCCTTATCAAGGTTATCAAAAAACACCATAAGCTCATGTGACTTTGCATGCTTAACCTTATCTACCCAAAAATCAATATAGGCTCCTTGTGGAATATTACCCCCCATAATAACTATGGTTCCTGGTTCAGCACCTTCATAAAGATCATCTATCGCTAAATCTAAGGCGCTAGACTCCTCAGGACTAATCGAAGGACCCGGTGAGCTAAACCGCCATTCAGCAGCATCCTCTTTTCTTATGATGGCCGGCCAGAAGCGTGTATCCTCAGCCATTTCAACTGAGACTAAGCTTTCAAAGCCAACCCTTCGTATTATGTTTTCAAACCGCTCTCCTACTGCTCCATTACCAACAAGGTTTACAAGATGAACTCTGTGACCTAAGCCTACAAGCGTTTGACTAGCGCCTATTACCTTGCCAGCACTAATAATATCAACGCCGTCTATATGCAAATTTTTCTCATCGCTTATATTAAACATTGATACAATTGTATTGGGTACAGCTATCGCTAGAACAACTGGTGCTTGGGATACTTCTGGATTAGGCTGAACATCGGATAATTCTTCCAAGAGTATTTTAGGTTCTACATGAGCAAGGTTATCCTTCAGCAAGCTCCATAGTTTTGCAACCAACATAT
>CAZOIE010000047.1:0-8412 GCA_964579905.1 uncultured Planctomycetia bacterium | reverse complement strand
CCTTCGCAAATCTCCCACTTAAAAAATTACTTCTTTTTTTCTTTCTGCTTCTTTTCGTCTTCGAACTCTATATGCTTCGTGCCTTTATAATGACCACATACAAGGCAGACCCTATGGGGTAATTTAGGCGATTTGCACTCTGGGCAAACCGACATGCTATTACCCTTCAAGCGATCGTGAGTCCTCCGCTTATTCTTTCTTGTTTTTGAATGTCTTCTTTTTGGCAGAGCCATGGTGCATCCTCCTTTTCTATTACTTAGCCGTTAGGCATACTCCGTATATTAGTTACAGCTACAAACCTTCTCGTTGAGATCTTGACCACATTTACTGCATAACCCTTTGCATGCTTCGCCACACAAAACCTTTATCGGATAATCCAAAATTATATTCTCGCGTATATCGTTACTGACATCTACGCTGTTTTCACCCTTTAACTGAATAAACAACTTAACGGCTTTCTCTAATGGTTTCTTAAATTCCTTTAGACACCTTGAACAAATAAAGGCTATATCTGAATTAAGTTTTATTTCAACAGACAGATTCTGTTTATCCTTTAAAACAAATGCTTCAACATCTACAGGTTTTACAAACTCTATATCCTGTCTATCTAGCTCCCACTCTTTAGCGTCAAAGGATTCATTAATTGATAAACCTTGGGTTGGAATCTCGTTTACTATTATTTTCATCTTCTATTACCTTTTAACAATCCGTAGGTTTGATAAGCAATCATCAACTCTTCATTTGTAGGTACAGCTAAAACCTTTAGCTTTTTATTGCCAAATATCTTGGAGAACCCCTTGCATATCTTCCTTCTTAAGAAGGGCTGGTTTTCTCCTATACCGGCTGTAAATATTATCGCATCAATCCCGCCTAAAGATACCACATACGAACCTATATATTTCCTTATCCTGTATATAAACATATCTATGGCTAATCTTGCCCTCTTATTTAACTTGTACTTTGCAATTAAGTCTCTCATATCATTACTAATACCAGATATTCCAAGAAGCCCGCTTTTTCTATTTAATACTTCCAATATATCCTTATTGGAACTCTTAAGTTTCCTTACAAGGTAGAATGGAATACTGGCGTCTATATCGCCGCAACGCGTCCCCATAATCAAGCCCTCAAGTGGGGTAAAACCCATGCTCGTATCAATGGCCTTTCCAAACCTTATGGCTGTAATACTACATCCATTTCCTAGATGGCAACTTATAAGACGTAGCTTACTAAGTGGTTTCTTAAGAAGGCGCGCTGCCTCGTTCATAACATAATTATGGCTTGTTCCATGAAATCCGAATCTACGCACCAGATGTTTCTTATAATACCTATAAGGTATTGCATACATATACGCGTACTCTGGAACACTACCATAGAATGCGGTATCGAATATAGCTACCTGCCTAATGCCGGGAAACAGCTTTCGACATACCTTTATCCCCGTTATGTTCGGAGGATTATGCAATGGAGCAAGCTCATCGTATTTTGAAAGTCTTTTGACTACAGAATCATTCAAAAAAATCGGCTTCCTAAACTCCTCACCGCCATGTACAACCCTATGACCTATGCCATATATATCACTATAATCCTTTATAAGGCCGAATTTCTTATCCTCTAGAACCTCAACTATAATAGATATCGCTTGGCTATGGTTTTTTATGAATAAAGATTTCTTAAACCTTAGCTTACCTTTACTGTGGAGAAGATAGGAGTTCGGCTGAGAAATTCTCTCTACCATCCCCTTGCACAAAAGCCTGCTCCTATCGGCCATATTAAAAAGCTGATACTTTACTGAGGAGCTACCGCAATTAATAACTAAGACTTTTGACATTTACGCCTCAGTGAAGTAATTGTAATAATATCTACTATGTCGTTAACGGAGCATCCTCGCGATAAATCGCTGGCCGGGAAATTTAAACCAAGCAGTAATGGGCCTAGTGCAACTGTATTCGTAAGCCTTTGAATCAACTTATATGCTATATTGCCGGAATCCAAATTTGGAAATATGAGAACATTAGCTTCTCCCTTTATAAGTCCGTCGGGAGATTTTATCTTAGCAACATTTACATCAACGGCAACGTCAGATTGCACCTCTCCGTCTACTAAAAGCGAAGGTACCTGTTTCTTGAGAATCTCGGTTGCCTCCTTTACCTTATCTACCGATTTGCCGCTTCCACTGCCACAAGTGGAATAACTCAGCATCGCAACCTTAGGAGTTTCATCAAATAAATCACTTAATAATCCACTTGCCGATTTTGCAATATCTACAAGCTGACTTGATGTGGGATCGGGTACAATGCCGCAATCGGCAAAGACAAAAAGACGAAAGTTTCCCTCCTCACCATGAGGAGCCAACATAATAAATGCACTTGAAGCGGTTCTTGAATACTTCGAAACACCGAGACATTGTATGGCAGCCCTTGCTACATGCCTTGTTGTATAATCGGCACCTGCAATAAAACCATCGGCTCTTGATTGCCTAATCATCATTGCTGCAAAGAATACTGGATTTAAAAGAGCCTCCCTCGCATCATCAAGGCTAATCCCTTTATGCTTTCTTAATTCATAAAAGGAATTTACGAGTTCATCAAGAATACCAGCGTTTTCATTATCAACTATCTTAATCCCATCTAGACTCAAAGAAAGCTCATCTGCCTTTTTCTTTATAGCATCTTCTTTCCCAAGCAGTACTATCTTAGCAAGGGATTCTTTACTTGCAATAGCTGCAGCCTCCAATACTCTTGGCTCTAAGCCCTCCGGAAGCACAATCTTACAGTTAAAGCCTTTTGCTCTATTTTTTAAAGTGGTGATTAAATTTTTGTCAGCAATTGACATGCTATTTTTTGGGTTTTCTTTTTAAAGAAGGGGTTAATTTCTCTCGAAGCTTCCTACCGACAAAGCTTGGCACAAACTCATCCACATCCGCACCAAGTGCAGCCGCCTCCTTAATAAGCCTTGAGGAGATATATGAGAATGACTCATTTGGCATCATAAATATGGTCTCTATGGAAGGATCCATTTTCCTGTTTGTAAGCGCCATCTGAAATTCGTACTCAAAATCGGAGATCATACGCAAACCCCTTACTATCACCGATGATTTTTTTCTCTTAACATAATCCAACAGTAATCCACTAAAACCTTCAACGCTTACTCTCTTGAATTTCTTGGTTGCCTGCTTAATCATCTCGATACGCTCAAAATCCAAAAACAATAGGTCCTTTGAGGGAGCCTTGGCTACTGCGACAATAACACGGTCAAATATTTTAAGCGCTCGTTTAATAATATCTATGTGCCCATAGGTAATTGGATCGAATGTTCCTGGATATATAGCAATATTTCCCATCATTTTCCTCCGACTTGTGCCCCTGCGAAGTACCCGAATTTGTGGTACTTATGCCTTATAAAACGAAAGCGCCGTATCTCCATGTATAGTCTTCCTAAATAAACACAGAGACTCTACATTGGCTGGTAGAGATTGTGTTCTATAATGTTCCACCACGATCAAACTGGAATTTTTGATGATATCACAAGTAGCTATTTTAAGCAACGCTTTTTTTGCTATTGGGCTTCTATAGGGCGGGTCCATAATAATAATATCAAACTTACTATTAATTATACTAAGACTTCTAATAGCCTTAAAAACATCACTATACAAGAATTGGGCCTTATCTTCATAGCGAAGTAACTCTATGTTTTCCCTTATAGCGGCTATACAGCTTTTTTCATTATCAACAAAACAAGCTCTTCTAGCCCCCCTGCTAATAGCCTCAAGGCCTATGGAACCACTTCCGCTAAATAGGTCCAAGACATCCTTTCCCACTATCTCATCTTGCAGGATATCAAATATGACCTGCCGAATATTATCGCGGGTCGGTCTTAATGTTTTTAATCTTGGAATCTTTATTATCCGCGAACGATCTTTGCCGCTGGTTATTCTCATTTTTTTACCCTACATAATCTTTGTTAAATATATCTCCAAACTTTCTTAAAAGCTCCTTTTTAACTTTTCGACTTTTAGCAAGAGCTGGATCATCCTTAATCATTTGAAATGCCTCTTGCCTTGCTGTCTTTAAGATATCCAAATCCTGAGTAATGTCGGCCAATTTAAACTCCGGGAAACCATGTTGCCTCAATCCAAAAAATTCCCCTGGGCCTCTAATTTTAAGATCCTGTTCGGCAATCTCAAATCCATCGTTTGTTCTCTTAAAAGCATTTAGTCTTTCCTTTGATTCCTCGGTCCTTAGATTAGACAAAACAAGACAAAGCCCTGCGTAGGAACTCCTAGCTATTCTACCTCTCATCTGATGAAGCTGACTCAAGCCAAACCTCTCTGCATCTTCGATAAGCATAAATGTGGCATTTGAGATATCTATACCAACCTCTATTACCGTCGTTGAAACCAATATATCAAGCTTATGCATCTTAAACTCGTTCATAACAAAATCTCTCTCTTCTTTCTTTAACCTTCCATGAACAAGACCAATCCTTAAATCGCTAAATGTATCATTTTTGAACTTTTCATACATCTTCTTGGCTGCCTTAAGTTTCAATTCATCCGATTCATCAACAAGCGGATATATGATATAACCCTGTCTACCCTCGCTCACCTGCTGCCTTATTAATTCATAAGCCCTCTCCCGTTCATTTTCATAAAGAAGATGTGTCTTTACTTCGCTTCTTCCTGTAGGAAGCTCATCTATTACAGAGATATCAACATCTCCATATAGCGTAAGAGCCAGGGTTCTCGGTATTGGGGTGGCGCTAACTATCAATGTATCCGCATTTATTCCCTTTTGCTTTAAGAGATATCGCTGGGCAATACCAAACTTATGCTGTTCATCTATAACAATAAAACTTAATTGCTTGAATTTGATATTCTCCTGAATTAGGGCATGCGTACCAATAACAATATCGGCGGTTCCTTCTTTTATCATCTGTTTCGCAACATCTTTATCCTTTTTCGGTATATCGCTTACAAGGAGTACTATATTAACATCAAGGGTTCCTAATAGATGCCCTATTGTATTAAAATGCTGCTGAGCTAGAATCTCTGTTGGGCTCATAAGAACCGCTTGATGGCCACTTTGAACCGCCACTAACATAGAATAAATAAAACATATCGTCTTGCCAGAACCTACATCACCTTGCAACAACCTATTCATCACCTTGGACGATGTCATATCATTTGAGATCTCGCCCATTACTCTTCTTTGGGCATCTGTTAAATTAAATGGGAGAGATTCTATAAAATTTCTGGTTAGCTTACCATCTGTATTATGCACTATGCCCTTAGACTCCATCTTTATTTTCCACTTTCTTATGGCAAGGGCAAGCTCAAAAAGGAAAAACTCATCAAAAACCAATCTGCGTCTTGCAGCCCTGGCTCCTTTAAAGTTCTTGGGAAAGTGTATATTCTTAACGGCGCTTGTAAGATTTGAAAGGGTATTTCTTCTTCTGATTACCAAAGGAATAAAATCTTCAACCTTAGATATGTATTGCCTTATTACTCTATCCATGGTTAGACGCAGGAATTTCTGTCCAACATCGGCTGCCAAATGATAAATAGGGACTATCCTACCGGTATGAATCGTATCTGGAACATCCTCATCTATAATTTCAAATTCTGGATTTATTACAGAGAGCTTTCTATTATGCTCTATCTTCCCATACAAAATAACGCTATCACCTACCTTAAAAAACTTTCGCATGTACGGTTGATTAAACCAAGTTGCATATATCCTTGCGCTCCCATCGCCCACAACCATCTCAAATATCCTAATCTTTTTATACCTGGTTCTTATCACTCTTGCAGAAAGAACCTCACCCTTTAAGGTCTGGGATTCTCCAATCTTTAGCTGTGATATGGGCTTTATGTTGCTTCTATCTTCATATCTAAATGGAAAATGAGCAAGTAAGTCGTAGAGTGTAAATAAACCCAATTTATTTAAAAGTGTATATCTGTAAGGGCCAACCCCTTTTATGTATCGTGCAGATATTGACATTACGTCTTTAGATATTGACATTGTGTCTTTAGCTAGGTCCTTTTTTGTTTTTATAATTTTTGTCCTTGCCATTTTTTTTCTGTTATGTTAATATATCAAAACTTTTAGAACCAAAAATTAGGAGAAAGCATAATGTCAAGAGCTTGTTTTTATTGTAGTAAAAAAACTGTTGCTGGTAGGAGTATCAAAAGAAGAGGCCTCGCCAAAAAGAAAGGTGGAGTCGGTAGAAAAGTTACCGGCATCTCCAAAAGAGTATTTTATCCAAACCTTCATAAAGTAAGAGCTTTGGTTAACGGTTCCGTTAAGGTTATAAAGGTCTGCGCAAGATGTATAAAATCAGGTAAGGTTAAAAAAGCTGTCTAGTACTTAAGATCCCTTATTATAAGCTGCAAATTACTCTGACCTTTAAAAGTATTTAATGTAGGCGAATAAACCAAATCCACTCTATCATTCTTCACAAGGGAAGGCATATCCTTCGCCAGTCTAAATCCAACGGCTTCATATGTATAATTCCCATCACTTAGCCATACCTTTACATTATCCTTTCCAAAGCGCTTAACATCAGTCTTTAGAAAAAGATTCCTTGTTAAGAATAATGGTGAGGGATTTCCCTCTCCGTATGGAGCCAGGTCTTCAATCTCATCAATAGTACTAGGGTTCAGCTGATCAAATTCTAACTCCATATCTATATCAAGCTTTGGCTTAAGCTCATCTACATTTATATACATGCTTGCTGTTTGATTTAACATATCACGAAAATTGTCTATATTCTCCTGTGCTATACTAAACCCAACGGCATATTTATGCCCCCCGTAGCTTTCTAGTAGGTCTTTACACCTTAATATTGCCTCAAATAGATGAAAATCTGCTATGGAGCGTCCGGATCCTTTGCATATATCCTGGTTCGTCGATATAATCAAAGTTGGCCTAAAGAATCTCTCGGCTATCTTTGATGCTACTATACCTATAACCCCAGGGTGCCAATTTTCACTATCCAATACAATAACCTTATGATGCTTAAAATTAACCTCTTTCTCTACCTTCAGAATTGCCTCGTTTAAAATCTCCTCTCCTATTTTCTGTCTAGAGCTATTCTCAGAATTAAGCTTTGATGAAAGATCTTGAGCTTCTTCCTCTGAGTTACTAAGTAACAATTTAAGAGAGGTATCAGCAGAGCCCAGTCTACCGCTTGAATTAATTCTTGGACCGAGTACATAGCCAATATATGATTCACTCATCTTTCTATTAGCTAGGCCGCTTACATTAATCAAAGATCTGATGCCAACTTTTTTGGTATCCATCAAAAATCCAAGGCCCCTTTTGGCAAATATCCTGTTTTCACCAATAAGTGGTACTACATCCGATACAGTACCAAGGCACACAAGGTCCAAATGTTCCTTGAGGAACTCTCCTGTTATTACCTGTGCCAACTTAAAGGCCAAGCCAACACCAGCAAGCGCCTTAAATGGATATTCGCAATCTTCTCTATATGGATTAATAATGGCAAGTGCATTGGGTAGATTGCTTGAAGATGGTCTATGATGATCCGTTATAATAACATCCACACCTATTTTATTTAACACATCAACCTCTTCAAAATTACTAACCCCGCAATCAACGGTTATTACAAGTGAAACTTTCTTCTCTTTTACAAAATCTATTGATTTTTCGCTTAAACCGTACCCTTCTTCTATGCGATCGGGTATATATGTATATACCTCAATGCCAAATTTAGAAAACATATTCACAAGAAGCGCTGTAGCCGTAACGCCATCAACATCATAGTCGCCATAAATCAATATTTTCTCTTTGAACTTTATAGCATATTCTATTCTCTTTTTTGCTTTGTTGATATCTTTTAGAAGGAGTGGACTACTTAAATCTTCAAGCCTTGAGCTAAGGAAGGTCTTTGCATCTTGGGTACTATTTATACCTCTTGTTACTAGAAGATGGGCTATTACTGGATTAAGATTTAGTTCTTCAATTAATTTTGATTTTGAAGTCTTATCATAGCTTTTAATATTCCAAATCTTTCCTAGCATTTAACTTTCTTGTTCCTTTACATCCTTTTCTTGTTCAGCTTCAAGACGGGTAGCGATTGCAGGCGAAACAATTCCAGCTGATACCACTAATTTTATTGCCTCCTCTGCAGTTATATCAAGCATTGTAACATCCTCTTTAGGAACAAAGGTAATATAGCCAGATAATGGGGTGGGGGTAAACGCTATAAAAACACATACTAGCTCTTTGCCAACCTTGGAGTTTATTCTGTTTAACTCTTCATTGGTTATAAATCCCATGGCGTACATACCTTTTCTAGGGTATTCTATAATCGCAACCTTCTTAAACATCATTTCCTCTCGAGAGAAAAGGAAGTTTACAATCTGCTTAATGGGAGGATATACCACAT
>CAZOIE010000046.1:0-8442 GCA_964579905.1 uncultured Planctomycetia bacterium | reverse complement strand
CCGTCTATCTTAGCAGCATCCTCTAAATCTGTCGGCAATGTCATAAAAAACTGCCGTAACATAAATGTACCATAAGCCGTGAACATGGCCGGTATCGTTAGCGCCTTATAGGTATCCATCCACTTAAACAGCTCTATAACCTGCCCGAATAAAGTTATTTTTATATGACCCGATAGCATGACAAATAAGGGAATTATTGTAACGGTACCCGGTATCATCATAGTTGCAACATATGCAAAAAACAACTTGTCCCTTCCGGGAAACTTTAGCCTGCTAAATGCAAATGCGGCAAGGGAACTGGTAAAGACCTGACCTATGGTTGTGACAAGGGCTACCAAGATACTGTTTATGAAGAAACGGGCAAATGGAATCTTCTTCCATACATTAATATAATTCCACCATGCTATAGGCTTTGGAATCCAGCTTGTTATCGAGGAACCACTACTAAACACCACACCTACGTCTTGCAATGATGTAACAACCATCCACACAAAAGGTATTACCATGGTAAAGGCACCTAGTAATAGCAGTACATAGGCTAAGATATCTCCTACTACCTCGGCCTTTGTTTTCTTAGTAATTATCTTTTGTTCTTTAACCTTTAATCTTTTTTCTTCAGTCTTCATAATTTAATAATGAACCAGTTTTCCACCATGCTTCCAGTTAATAATAGTAACGATAAAAATAATAATGAATAAAAACCATGCTATGCTTGAAGCGTATCCAAAATGCTGATAACTGTAGAGTTTATCAAATATGTAATATTCCAATGTCTTGGTCGCACCGTTGGGCCCTCCACCTGTCATAATCCTTGCTGCCATAAATCCACCCTGAAAACCACCTATTATGCTCATAATAGTTATAAAGAATGTGGTGGGGCTTATCATTGGCCAGGTTATAGACCAGAATTTATACCAGCCGTTAGCACCATCTATATCTGCAGCTTCGTATAACTCCCTCGGTATACCCTGCAAAGCAGCTAGATACAACACTGCATTATACCCTCCTATGGTTGTCCAAAGACCCATTATCATAAGCGCGGGTTTTGCCCATAACTCAGAGGTAAGCCATTTTGGGCCGATCAGCTTCATCCCGAATAGCTCGCCTGTCTTTGCAATCATGGTATTGGCAAGCCCGTACTCTGTATTGAATATCCACATCCACAACAAACATATCGCAACACCTGCTGATATGGTGGGGAGGAAAAAGACCGTTCTAAAGAACACTATACCCTTTATTTTTCTGTTTAACAAAATAGCAATCATGAGGGACCCCATAATGCTTAGGGGTATGGCCATCATGAAAAACAGGGTATTTCCAAAATACTTCCAGAAATACGGATCCCTTATCAGTGCAGCATAGTTTTTTAGTCCCACAAAATGTGCGCTTGTAATAGGAGGGGTCATATTCCATTCTACGAAACCAAGCATAAAGGATGCAATCACCGGAAACAACGTAAAGGTCAAAAAACCTAATAGGTTTGGTAGTAGAAAAAGATAAGCCCAAAGGGTTTCTTTATGATGTGCTTTCAATATTTTGTTTAACCTTATTTTTAATTATTGCAAATGCCTTGCGCTTGTAGCGCCCTTCCCATCTTCTAAGACATATCCAAGCTTAGAAAGCTCTTCTCTTATTAAATCCGCTATTTTGAAATTCTTGTTCTTCCTTGCATCTTCTCTTAACTGGACCAATAGTCCAACCAACTTATCAACCAACTCGGTATCAAAAGATTCTGACTTCTGCCTTGAAAAAAGCCCGAATATCAAGCCAAGCTCTAGTATCGTATCCTTTGAATATATTAGAGCAGAATGTTTTTCTTCTTGTTTAATAGATTTATCGTCGAACAACTTATTGGAGAATGTCAACAGCTCAAATAGATGCCCAACTGCAAGCGCAGTGTTAAAATCATCATCCATGGCCTCGATGAAGGATTGCTTAAGCGAGTCTATCTTCTCCTTCTGTTTTTTAGGCGCAAGTGATAATTTACCTTTTGAATTAGTTTCTTGACAGAGCGAATCTACCTTATCGAAAAATATATAGAATCTCTCCAATGCCTTCTTTTGTTCATCCATCTTCTCGTATGTAAAATCCTGTGGGCTGGCATAATGGCTGGATATAAAGAAAAGTCGTAGAACCTCCTGGTCATAGTCTGAAAGGATATCGGATATCGTAATAAAGTTACCCAAGGATTTTGACATCTTTTCACCATTTACTGTAAGTAGGCCATTGTGTAACCAGTAGTTTGCAAAGGGCTTTCTGGTAGAGGCCTCTGACTGCGATATCTCATTTTCATGATGTGGAAATACAAGATCTATCCCGCCACCGTGTATGTCGAAGTTCTCTCCTAAATACTTCATGCTCATAGTGGAGCACTCTATATGCCACCCTGGTCTACCCTTACCCCAAGGGCTATCCCAGGCAGGCTCATCATCTTTCGATAGTTTCCAAAGGGCAAAGTCAAGGGGCTCTTTTTTATCCTTCTCCACCTCTACCCTCACACCCTCCAACATATTCTCAGGTCTCTGATTAGAGAGTTTTCCGTAATCCTTAAACTTGTTAACAGAGAAGTATACGCTCTGACCGCTTTGATAGGCATATCCATTCTTTATCAGCTTCTTTACAATATCTATTATCTCAAGGATATGCTCTGTCGCCTTTGGTTCTATGTCCGGCGGCTCAACAGAAAGTTTCTCCATATCCGTATAGTATCTCTTTAGATACCTATCAACGATATCTTTACAGAGCTCTTTTAAATTCTTGTTGGCGGATGAGACCTTTTTAAGATTACGCGCTCTTTGGATTATCTTATCGTCTATATCGGTGATATTCTTAACGAACTTAACCTCAAAACCCCTGAATTTCAAATATTTTCTTATCAGGTCAAAGACGATAGCGCTTCTTGCATGACCTATATGGCAGTCATCGTAGACGGTAACACCGCAAACATACATGTTTATCTTGCCCTTATCAATAGGGTTGAACTTTTCTTTTTTTCTAGTAAGTGTGTTAGATATTTTTAGGCTCATAGTATTAAAAGGTTAATCTTCCTTTTTTGGGTGATGAAGCTCCTCTTCAATTAATTCGATTTCCTTCTGTATCCTCTCAAGCGACTGAGACAGGGGATCCGGTAGATTCGTATGGTCTAGGCATATCTCTTTGACCTTTCTACCTTCCTTCCTAGCAATACGCCCCGGCACACCAACAACGGTGGAATCATCAGGCACATCCTTTATTACAACGGCGTTTGCTCCTATATTTACATTGTTTCCTACGTTTATATCGCCGAGTATCTTAGCGCCCGCTCCGATAACCACATTATTCCCAATGGTTGGATGACGCTTTCCTCTCTCTTTTCCGGTTCCACCAAGCGTTACCCCTTGGAACATGGTAACATTATCACCAATCTGCGATGTCTCCCCTATCACAACACCGGTACCATGGTCTATAAACAGACCCTTTCCTATCTTCGCGCCCGGGTGTATCTCTATACCGGTCAAAAACCTGGCAAACTGCGCTACCATCCTCGGTAAAACGGGAACCTTCATTTTAAAGAACAGGCTAGATACCTTATGGAACATAAGCGCATGCAGGCCCGCGTAGCTAATCATAACCTCAACAGAACCTCTAGCAGCAGGGTCCCTATTTAAGGTTGCCTTTATCTCATTCTTAAATAAGATACGAATCACGATTAGCTTTACAATCAGTATCGCCAGTAAAACTAATAAAATATATATGTATAACATTTTAATACCTCATCAATTTTTTGAAACTATTTCTTCTTAAGAGCGGCAATCGCATACGCCACGACTGCACGGTTCTTACCTACTTCGCCCAAACCTTCATTCGTCTTTGCCTTTACGCTAATAAACTTTGAGCTTAGATCTAAATTCTTTGCAATATTCTCAGCTATTTTTTTCTTGTACGAAGAAAGCTTTGGCGTTTCTAAAATAACGATTGAGTCTACATTAGTTATCTTAAAGCCCTTCTTCTTAACCAGTGTACTTACCTTTTTTAACAAGATGGTGCTTTTAATATCTTTATATCTTGTGTCGGTATCTGGAAACAGATCACCTATATCACCTTTATGGCTCATTGCGCCCAAAATAGCATCACATATAGCGTGTATAAGAACATCTGCATCGGAATGACCAAGCAATCCCTTTTTAGCCGGGATATGAACTCCACCTAATACAAGTCTTCGAGTTTTTGAGGTTCTATGTATATCGTAACCAATGCCTACTCTTAACATTTTTTTCTGATTATCCTATCTAAATACTCTGCGACAATTATATCTTCAGGGGTTGTTACCTTTATGTTAAAACTGGACCCCTTAACCATCCTGACCTTGACTTTCATCCTTTCAACCAACGAGGCATCGTCGCTAAACTTACCCTTGCCGTAGAATCTCTCATACGCCTTTAAGATCAATTCCTTCTTGAATACCTGTGGGGTCTGTATCTGCCATAGCAGCTTTCTGTTTAGGGTATTGCTCACGCAATTTGATCTTACCTCCTTGATCGTATCAGAGGCAGGTATCCCTACAACCCCGGATCCAAAGCGAAGAGCACTCTTACACGCCCGATCAATAATATCCTTTGCTATAAACGGCCTTGCTGCATCATGAATCAGGACGAGCTTGCATTTCTTGTCCTTAATAGCAGTCAGTGCTTTATATACCGACTCCTGCCTTGTTTTTCCTCCAGCTATACACAAGCTTACCTTTGACAGCTTGTATTTCTTAACTATTCTTGTTTGCACCTTACTTATTGAATCCTTAGCGCATGCAACTACTATTTCCCTAATAAAGTTGCTTTTCTCCAAGGCTTTCAATGTTATTGACAAAAGAGGGCGCTTATTTAAAAGAATAAACGGCTTATCAATATTCTTTTTTAATCTGCGACCCTTCCCAGCTGCTGGAACAATTGCAATTACCTTCATCTATATACTAGTGGTGCTTTCTTTGGCTCTTATTGTTGGAATCTGTCTTAGCGAATATCATTCTCCCAGCGGATGTCTGTAGCACGCTGGTAACGCTGACTCGTAAATTTTTACCTATTAGATGCCTTCCATTTTCAACAACCACCATAGTTCCATCATCCAGATAGGCTATACCCTGATTGGACTCTTTGCCCTCTTTTATAACCCTTACATCAAGTTCCTCTCCAGGAAGTACGACCACCTTAAGGGCATTTGCCAGGTCATTTATATTTAGTACCGGTATACTCTCAAGCTCTGCAACTTTATTCAGATTAAAGTCGTTGGTAAATATCTTAGCGTTTAGGATCTTAGCAAGCCTTATAAGCTTTGCATCAACATCCTGTACATCAGGTATATCTTCCTCATGTATCTTCACATCTATGTTTGTGTTTTTCTGGACCTTGCTAAGTATATCAAGACCGCGCCTACCACGGGAGCGCTTTATCGGATCTTTAGAGTCAGCAATATGCTGTAATTCCTTTAACACAAACCTAGGGATTATAAACCTTCCGCTAACAAACTTCGTTGTACAAAGGTCTGCTATTCTACCGTCAATGATGACAGAGGTGTCTAGCAGAATTAGATTCTCAGCCACATCCTGTCTTTTGAATTTAACATATGGTATTATTACATTAAACTCATCTTTGCCCCTTAGCGCAAGAACCATACCAAGATAACTAAACACCATTATAAGAACCGTTTGGAATATAGTGTAAAACGGCTCCTCTATTGTAGCTACAAAGGTATTAACGATAAGCTTTGATATAAGAATACCAAGTATCAAACCAAATACTGCAGCAGAAAGACCTCTTAGGGATATCTTCTTCATTGCCATCTCAAGCAGCAAGATAATACCTGCTATAGATATGCCTACACCCATACTTATATATGGTGCAACCGTAGATGTATTTATAAACAACATCCCAATTTGGTGCCCAATCACCGCACTTATTATCATGAAAAAAACTCTTATAGTTATTAAAGTCACTTTAATGCTCCTCTCTCTAGTAGATAAAAACAAATAAATTTAAAAATGAATCTATAATTGAAAAGTTTGGTGTTGCATGTTACATAACGTACCGCTTAAAAAACTCACCTCCTTTTTCTAATTTATTTCTTAAGCATTAAATTTAATGCTTGTTTAATGGAATCAATGGCTATAATTTCAAGTTTTTTACTAAACTTTTTAGCCTCATCAAGATTAAACTTTGAGATTATCGCCTTTTTAAACCCAAGCCGCTCTGCCTCACTTATTCTCATACCTACACCGTCAACCGCCCTTATTTCACCGCCAAGACCAAGTTCTCCAAAAACACAAATATCCTTTTTAGTAGGTATATCTTTAAAGCTCGAGGCTATTGCAACCGCAATAGGCAAATCACATGCAGGTTCATTTACCTTAATCCCACCTGCTACATTTGTATACACATCCTTATTGTAAAGGGTAAGTCCTGCTCTCTTCTCCAGTATAGCTATCAATAAAGAGGTACGGTTAAAATCTACCCCTGTAAAGCGTCTCCTCGGAAGCGCAAGGTTTGAGGTAGCAACCAAAGCTTGTATCTCAACCAATAGGGGTCTTGTACCTTCAATCGTAGGAACAACCACCGAGCCCGATGTTTCATGCGGTCTCTGGGCAAGTAGAATCTCCGAGGGATTTTCAACCGCCTCAAGACCAGAGCCCCTCATCTGGAATATACCAACCTCGTTTGTTGATCCAAACCTGTTCTTTATAGCACGAAGTAATCTAAAGCTCGTATGCCTTTCCCCTTCAAAATACAGTACCGTATCTACAATATGTTCCAATACCCTTGGGCCTGCTATAGAACCTTCTTTTGTCACATGGCCTATAATAAATATTGGGATAGATAGCTCCTTGGCCAGAAGGGTTAGCTCTCCGGCACACTCTCTAACCTGACTTACACTGCCTGCACTTGATGAGAATTCACTAGAGTGTATGACTTGTATTGAATCGATTACGACAGCAGACGGGCCAATCTTTCTTATATACTCAGAAATAACATCCAGGCTTGTTTCATTTACAATAAATAGGTTCTCTGAGTCTACATTTAGACGCTGTGCCCTTAGCTTTGTCTGTTCAACCGATTCTTCTCCGCTTATATACAATACGCTCTTTGTATTCTTACTTAGCATATGAGAAGCTTGCAACATCAATGTGGATTTCCCTATTCCAGGATCACCGCCTACCAAAACAACGGAACCAACTACAAGGCCCCCTCCTAAGATCCTGTCTAACTCTCCAATACCACAACTCAAGCGCATCTGTTTGGCATGGTCTAGTTTAGATATCGGTTTAAGTTCCTTGACAGATACCTCTTTAATCTTTCCCTTGGCTTGAGACCTTACAAGCTCTTCTACAAGGGAGTTCCAGCTGTTACAATCAGGACACCTACCCTGCCACTTAAGAGACCGGTGGCCGCATTGCTGACATGTGAAAAAAATCTTTTCCTTTATAGCCATTTATCTTCCGTCTTTAGCTGTATTTATTTACGCTTAGATTTCTTTTCCTTGGTCCTTACCAATAACTTCCATGGATGCCTCTTTATATCTTCGATAAACTCCTCAAGCTGCTTATAAAGGCCATCTTCGACAAGAAGCTTGCCAATCGTACCTTCGCCCTTTTCTATTTTTGAGAATACGTTATGGGCCGAACTTGAAGCACCGCTTATGTTGCTAGCAGCAGCCTTTAAATCTGCCTTGAACTTATCGTCCTTCAAGAGGTTGTTTACGTGAAAAATAGAATCATCAAGTTTTGTAAGAACATCAAGGGCTTTCTCTGTAACCTCCTCCATCGAGGTAGGATCATAACCTATTAAGGTGCTATTCTCCTTTATGAGCTCCCGATAATTCTCACCCGGTATAATCTCAACATACTTCTCGCCCAATAACCCTAGAGTATTTATATAAGCCTTTGAATCGGTCTGTACCTTTGCGTTCTTTTCAACCCACACCACGACCTCAACCTCCGTCTTCCCAAGATCCGGTATACTCTTAATAAAAATATCTTTTACCTCACCAACATTGACACCGGCAACCCGAACAGGCGCACCCACCTCAAGGCCATTAGCAAAGTTAAAGATAACCTTAAACCTGTACCCTGAGTGAAAGAAATGTTCACCGCCGATAGAAAAAACAATTATGGTTAGTATTACCACTCCGATAAAAGCAAATACGCCTACCTTTACCTCTAACTGACTTTTTTGTCTTATCATAATTACACCACCCTTTAAGTTATAAAAACTACTTAGATTTCATATCCGTTATCGGCCCGGTCGCAAGGCCCATTATAAATTGATGTACTATTGGATTTTTAGTATTCTTTATCTGATTGGGTGTTCCCACCTCAACGATCTTTCCGTTATAAAGCATAGCTATCCTAGTTGCAACCTTGTATGCACTCACCATGTCATGCGTAACAACTATGGATGTAATGTTAAGCTTTGTATC
>CAZOIE010000045.1:1520-8510 GCA_964579905.1 uncultured Planctomycetia bacterium | reverse complement strand
CAGATGGTACTCCTCTATTATCTATCATAAGCCTTCACTATTTATAACAATTATTCTTGAATAATATTACAGATGTCTGGATAGATTATAAGGTAGGTAAAAGGAATTGACAATTAAAAAATAGGCCTATTTAACCTTGGGCTTTTTATTGGCTATGCGAAGGGATGATTTCTTTTTTGGAAGGACCAATACCGATGTAACTGCACTCTCTAATTTAATAACAACATTACCCTTGATATCGCGTACTATTTTATCAAGTTTTCCATAGAACTCTTTCTGCGATATCTTAATCTTAGACACATATTTTTTTGTGCTTGGTATAAGGATTGCCTCGCGAAGATTCTCTTCAAGGCTTAAAATTTCCTCAGCCTTCGAACTGTCAGTTGCTAAGTCGTTATTATCAAGTAATGAGAGATTAGGATTGTTGTCAATATCTGCTTTTATTTGTTTTTGCTTATGTATGGCACGTACAACCATTCGCCTTTTTTCTTTAGCGCTAAGAATCCTGCCATATTCCATCTTTTTATTCCAATCTTTCCAAAGATCAGAATTTAGGACAAGTTCCTCATGAAGCTTGTCGTAATATGGCTTTGTCTGTTCTTCAAACTTTTTATAAGCCTCTTCTCTTCTATTTTTAAGAAAATTATGGGCTTCTTTGATATAATAAAATTCTTGCTTGTTGTTATTTGTACTAGAATCTATCACAATTTCAGAATCGGTTATTAATTCAATATCCTGGGTTTCATCGCATTTTTTCCCTATGTCTTCAATATCAAATAATTCTTCTTGATTCGTCCTTGGGTCATTTTTTATCTCGCCATCTTCAATTACTATCATCCTTGTATCTGTTCTATCCACATCATCTTCTTCGGTTTCCCCTGTATCACATTGATCATTACCTTCATCATCTATAACAGCAAAATCTCCACCTCCAACAATAGAGTCAGAAAACTGTACTAGAATATTGTTATTTATAAATTGATTTTCTCTTGCTTCTAATGCGCTTTGTCTTTCTTGAAGCATATTCTTTTGATTATTATATGCATTACTAAGGTTTTCTTTTGACTTAAAATCAGAGATGGCTACTTTATCATTGTGAGGGTCTAATTTGAAAGGCTCGCTATGGCATATATGCGAGAATGAGAGGGTTATGATTAGTATTAAGACTATCCTTTTGAAAATTTCTTTCTTCATGATAATTTTCCCAAAAAAAACCGAGCTTACATTTTCGGTAGCTCGGCTTCCTAGCTCTTACTAGGACCTATGGCTTTGCGTGGTCTAGATCTCAGACCTTGCCTTTATCGATATTCTATTATTTTAGTCTTTATAAAAGGTTTAACTATCTATATAAGTATGCCATATCCTCTCTTCTTTGTCAAGATATGCGCTTAAATTCCATTGACAAATCGCATAATAGTACTATCATATAAGTTACTATGGAGAATAAAAATGTAGATAAGCTGAAAGCTGGTTTAATGGTACTGTATGAGATTTCCAACGCTATGAGGACCACTTTGAAACTTGAGCAGATCCTCTATATCATACTTACAGGGGTAACTTCTCATGAAGGGCTTGGCTTTAACAGGGCTATGCTATTTTTGGTAAACAAGAGGAAAAAGACACTTGAGGGAAAGATGGGTATAGGCCCTTCTACTGGTGAAGAGGCAAAAAGTATATGGCAAAGTATTGAATCTGAAAAAATGAACCTTGACGACCTAATAGCTGTATATGACAAGTTAAAAATTCAAACAGACCCACAGTTAAACAACATCGTAAAAAGTATCAAGATACCTCTAAAAGAAGAGTCAGGAATTCTTGCCTTAACCTGCCTTGAGGGTATGCCATTTGAAATAAGGGAAGACAGCGCCAAAGAAAAGGTAAAAGATGCTACGCTAGATCTATTAAATGTAACTGAATTTGTAACTGTCCCTTTAAAAGCAAAGGATAAGGTAATAGGGCTTTTGCTTGTAGATAACCTCTACACTAAACAACCTATATCAAAAGAAGATATAAGGCTCCTTACCATGTTTGCCAATCAAGCAGGGCTTGCAATAGAAAACTCAAGGCTTTATGAGAAAACTGTACTTTTATCCAATACCGACTCTTTAACGGAACTCTTTAATCATGGTTACTTCCAAAATATGCTAGATGAGAAATTAAGAGAGGCTACCGATGAAAAAACTCTATCTCTTATAATGCTTGATATAGACTTCTTTAAACGACATAACGACCAGTTTGGACACCTTAAGGGAGATGAGGTATTGACAAAGGTAGCAAAAATCATAAAAAAATCTATAAGAGATACCGACATAGCTGCAAGATACGGCGGAGAAGAGTTTGTTGTTATTCTTCCTGAAACAACCAAGGAGCTAGCAACAACTATTGCCGATAGGATAAGAACCTCCATCGAATCCTCTGATTCAGGTACACCGAAGAATATTACTATAAGCGCTGGAATAGCTACCTTCCCAAAGGACTCATCTACCAAGGAAAACTTAATCAAAAAGGCAGATCAAGCTTTGTATAAAGCTAAGGAATTAGGTAGGAATAAAACGGTTTGCTTTTAGAATCTTTAGTTTAAATCTGAATCAGCAGTAGGCCAAACCTATAAAATATGATCATCAGTTGTTCCTGATTTTCTATCAACACCTATGCCAATGCTACACTCCGGTTTTACCCCAACAGTATTGTAGATGTACTTACCACCACCGGGACACTTAGGAGAACCTCCCTTAATAAAGGCGTTTATTTCAGAAAAATCTGCCGGTAGGCCATTACCTTCATAGGCTTTGGTATCAAGAGCCCATTGTGCCTTGGCATAAGCAATCTCTTTAAGGTAATTACGACACTCGCGAGCTTCTTTTAATATCTTGGCTTTATAAAACTTAGGAAATGAGACTATGGCTAAAGTGCATATAATAGCTATAATCATTATTGTTTCTACAATAACGAGTTTTTTGTCGTTTGCTTGAGACGACATATTATTCTAATTAACTGGTTCTTTTAAGGGTTCTTTTTCTTTTGATTTACTATCACCTAGCTTGACAGAAACTATCTTAGAAACTCCAGACTCCTGCATAGTTATACCATACATAACATCTGCCATAGTAATAGTCTTCTTATTATGTGTAATAATTATAAATTGGGACATCTTAACAAAATCTTGCAAAACCTTACTAAACCTATCTACGTTAGACTCATCCAGTGGGGCATCTATCTCATCCAGTACACAGAAAGGACTGGGCTTTACTTTAAATATTGCAAAGAGTAGCGCTATTGCTGTAAGTGCCTTCTCCCCTCCTGAAAGAAGTGATATATTTTGCAATCTCTTGCCTGGGGGTCTTGCCACTATCTCAATACCGCTCTCAAGAACATCTTGTGTATCAACAAGTAAAAGCTCTGCACTTCCTCCACCAAAAAGCAATCTGATAAAATTCCTAAACTCCACCTGTATCTTCTGAAAGGTTTCCATAAAGAGCTCTTTAGTAGTTTTATTTATCGTAGCTATTGCTTTTAAAAGAGAATCCTTTGCGCTTGTAAGATCCTGGTTTTGACTTTCAAGAAACTCATATCTCTGTTTAAGCTCTTCATGCTCATCTATTGCCACAAGATTTACAGAACCCATACCCTCGAGCTTGCCTTTAAGATGCTCTATCTGTGGAACAGCGTCATCAGGGTTAAAATTTTCATCTACTGAATCTAAAGCAAGTTCCGTCTTATACAATTCTCTCATCCTGTTTGTTATATTTTCACACTTTAGATTTAGCTGCGTAAGTTCCAATTCTATACCTTGCAATCTTTTGTTGGAGATATCAAGTTCGCTCTGCTTAATAGAGAGATTTTCAGTAAATTGTTTTTTCTGCAAGAACATCCCATCTCTTGAGGAAGCTTTCACGCTAAGATCCTCTGAGAGCTTAGTAACACTTTGTAAAAGGTGAGTATCTTGCGACTTAAGCTCTTCAATCTCCTTCTCTAAGGTCAGAATCTTATCCTTGTGATCAGACAATGTCCTTGTCTTTGATTCCTTGCTCAAGATAAGCTCCTTAACATCTAGATCAACTTTTTCAAAACTATCCCTTAAATTCCTCTCTCTATCAACTAAAGTAGAAGATAAGGTTTTATCTTGAGTTAATTTAAGAAGAATATTTTCCTTTTCCTTTAAAGCCTGATCTATAAGTAGCTGGGAGTTTGATATTTCACTCTCGAGAGTTTTCTGCCTTTCTTCTATTTCCTTAATTTGCTCATTGTTAGAATTTTCCTTTTCCTTTAGAGTTTCCTCTTCCTGCGCTATCTCATCGATCTCTAAATTAACTAGTGACAACTCATCTTTTAGCTTCTCCATAATACTGGCTAAATTTGCATGCTCATTTTCCTTAACCATGAGTTTTTCAGACTCTGTCTTTAAGGTCTCCTGATGCTGCTTTAAATTAGAAATAACACCCTCAAGCTCCTTTTTGGATAATTCCTTTTTATTCAATAATATATTATTCTCTTCCTTTAGAGAAGCTATGGATTCCGACAGCTCCTTTATTTTCGACCTGCGCGTAAGAATACTTGTATCTTCACTTATACTCGATAGCCCACCTACAACCAAGCCACCTTCAACAATCTCCTTCTGTTCGGTTATAAACTTGACATTCTTGCGTATACTCAAAGCGCTGTCTATATCTTTTATAAGATAACAATTACCAAGCAGCTGTAACATTAGATTCTTTAATCTATCATCACTATTAACAAAACCTGCTACTGATCTTATATCATCATCTGCCTCGATTAAGGATGTATATTGAAAATCTTCAAAGAGTTCTAAGACAAAGAATCTAGCCAAACCTAGATTTTTCTCCTTCAAAAACTGGATAAGCCTTTTTGCATCATCTTTGGTGTTAACTACGATACCTTCAAGATTATTTCCAAGCGCCAACTCTATTATTAATTCAAAGTCCTTCCTTGGTTCAATAAGCTCAGAAAGAACACCAATTACCCCATTTGAATCAACCTCTCCCATTGATAAAGCATCCAAAAGAGCCTTCGTACCACCTGAGAATCCTTCATGATTTCTTTGAAGCTCCAATAAAAACTCAAGCTTAGACTCATAACCTGCGAGTTTTGTATTATTTTGATTTATATTGTTCTCTAGCTCTCTTAGAGTTGTTTGTAAATTGTCTGCTCTTTGCTGGGCTTGATTAACGGTATCAGTAACTTTGTTTACGTTCTCTTTTAAGGAATTAAGTTCAATTGAACATGAATCCGTTTTTAACTTTTGCTCCTCATGCTCTTTTGTACTATTTTCCTTTTCAACATTCAATCTTCTATGACGAACCTTAATATTCTGCAAGTTGGTATTTAGTTTTACAAGCTCATTTTTAAGATTGGCGAGCTTTGTAGCACATTCCATAAGCTCAACCTTATACCTAGCTACTGTATCTGCATTATCCTTAATCTGATTATCAACCTCAACCAGCTTATTTTCGCCCGTGGAAACATCCCGTTCTTTGGACTGACGCTCACCTACGACATTATCAAGTAGTTGCTTGTTATTCTCAAGATCAGATTTCAAAGTAGCTAATTTATCATCTATATTTTTAAGCTCGGACTCTAGTGTCGCAATATTATCTCTATACTCTTTGATTCTTTCAGTATTGTTGTTTATAGTATTAGAATTAAGCTGCTGCTGATTCTTCATATTCAGGTTTCTTCGCTCAGACTCTTCGATTTCGGCCTCTAGCTTAATAAGCCCTTCTTCCAATGATTCAAATTTAGTTTTTAATTCGTGGTAGGTGGTTTCATTATTGGATTTTTCTTCTTCTAATGAAGTTGATTCTGCTTTAAGTTTTGATGCCTTATCCGAAAACTTCTTGAATTCGGTTGATGCTAGTTTAATTTCTAAACTCTTTAACTCTTCAAATCTCGTTTTGTATAGTTCGGCTTTTCTGGCCTGTCGTTCGATAGAGTTTATCTGCCGCTTTACCTCAGCAATAATATCGTTTACGCGCATTAAATTCTGCTCAGTCTGTTCGAGCTTACGAAGGGCCTCTCTCTTTTTTGACTTATACTTTGTTATACCCGATGCCTCCTCAAAAACAAATCGCCTCTCATCTGGCTTTGAACTCAATATAAGATCCATCTTGCCCTGCTCTATAAGGGAGTATGCAGCTGTACCTATACCGGTACCCATCAAGAGCTCCGTTATATCTTTAAGACGAACCTGTGCCTTGTTTATCAGATATTCAGATTCACCTGAACGAAATAGCCTTCTTGTAATCATAACCTCATCAAAATCGATGGGCAATATTCTTTCTTCATTTGATAAAACCAGTGAAACCTCTGCAAGGTTTAAGGAGTCTTTGGTATCTGTGCCATTGAATATAACATCCTCCATATTGGCACTTCTAAGTGCCTTGGTAGATTGTTCTCCTAGTACCCATCTCATAGAATCGGCAATGTTACTCTTTCCGCACCCATTTGGACCAACTATGGCGGTTACACCAGGCTCAAAAATAAGCTCTGTCTTTTCAGCAAAACTCTTAAATCCAAATATCTCTAGCCTTTTAAAATACATAATTTTATTTTTTCAACACTTCCTTAAACTTTTTGGTTAGCATGGGGATTATCTCAAATATATCTCCAACTATCCCATAGGTAGCAACCTTAAAAATTGGTGCGTGTGGATCTTTATTTATAGCTACGATGATTTTGGATGATTGCATGCCTGCAAGGTGTTGAATTTGTCCTGATATACCACAGGCTATGTAAAGCTTTGGGCACACCGTCTTACCGGTCTGGCCTACCTGATGCGAATATGGTATCCAATCGCTATCTACCGCAGAACGTGAAGCTCCAACTGCACCACCGATAGTGGTAGCAAGCTCCTCAATCAACTTAAAATTCTCTGCCTTTTGCAGACCTCTTCCACCAGAAACTATAATATCTGCTTCTGTGATATTTACCTTCTGAGTTATATCTTCAACAGCATCAACTAACTTTGTCCTA
>CAZOIE010000045.1:0-1510 GCA_964579905.1 uncultured Planctomycetia bacterium | reverse complement strand
ACCTGAATATACCTCATCGGAATACTGCTTTTCTATAATCTCTCCTGTCTTACCCTCCTCGCGAACCGCCTCCTTCATAACCTTATGCCTAACGGTCGCCATTTGAGGACGAGAGCTTGGGCAGATAATGGTGGCCATAATATTGCCACCAAAGGCTGGTCTTGTCTGAAGTAATAGTCTTTTTTCTAAGTCTATATCAAGACCTGTACAATCAGCTGTCAAGCCCGTATTAACCCTCACGGCTACCCTTGAAATAAGAGACCTTCCTATAGCCGTTGCCCCGCATAGAAAAACTTCAGGTTTATATTCAGTGATAAGATTAACGAGTACGTGGGTGTAGGGCTCATCAAGGTAATCTCTCAATGATGGTGAATCAACCAGATAGACCTTGTTTGCACCTCTTGCGATTAGGTCATTGGCCTTATCTTTTATATTATCCCCAAGTAAAACCGCACAAAGATCAATATTTAATTTATCGGCAAGTCTTCTTCCTTCACCCAATAATTCATATGAAACAGACTGGATAACAGACTTTTTCTGCTCACAGAAAACCCAAACATCCTTATGATCATCAAAAGTCTTTTGCGGCTCTTTCTGCTTAGACAGTATAATAGCCTCAAACTTACAGCTTTCAACACAAGCTCCACAAAGTGTGCACTTCTCTAGATCAATAACCGCCTTTTTATCAGCCGAGACCTCTATGGCATCAAAGGGACAGGCTTTTAAACAGAGCTTACAACCTGTACACTTCTCTAATATAATCTTTATATTATCTTGACTCATTCTCTTTACTTAAATTGTACGCCATCTTTTAGCTCATCGGCCAGTTTTTGAGCAATGTCTTCGCTAGAGCCTTCAAGCATAACTCCACCTGAGCGTACTGGGGGCGCAAATATCTTAACAACTTGAGTGGGTGAACCTTTTAAGCCTATCTTATCTGGATCCAAATCCAGATCTTGACTAGTAAGTTTTTGAGGGGTAAATTTCTTGGCCTTCATCTTACCCTTTAAAGAGGGAAGTCTGGGTTCATTTATCTCCTTAACTACAGTTATAAGACAAGGTAAGCTAGATTCTATAACCTCATAACCTTCCTCCATCATGCGCTCTGCTTTAATATAGCCTTCTTTGATCTCTTCTACCTTCTTAACAAATACTATCTGTGGTATATCTAGCCACACCGCTATCCCTGGACCAACCTGTGCGGTATCTCCATCCATAGCCTGTTTACCGCATACTATCAAATCATAATTACCTATTTTCTTTATAGCACATGAAAGCGTATAGCTTGTAGCCCAGGTGTCGCTTCCTGCAAATGCCCTATCACTCACAAGGTATGCATCATCTGCTCCCAAAGAAACAGCCTCCCGAAGCGCTTCTTCTACCTGGGGAGGCCCCATACTTACAACTGTTACCGTACCGCCAATTCTTTCTCGTATCCTTAACCCTTCTTCAATAGCGTACATATCAAAGGGATTTATAATACTATTAACACCCTCCCTTATTAACGTAT
>CAZOIE010000044.1:0-8540 GCA_964579905.1 uncultured Planctomycetia bacterium | reverse complement strand
ACTCGGTCCGGATTACCAACATTTTACGCAAGGTTATGGTATATGGTTTTCTCCTTGTTCGAAAGATTATTTACCTGGATTTTGAATCGATAGCCAGGAATACGAAGAAGGTGGTCTTTAAGAAAGAGGATCAGTATCATACCTTTGAATTTAGTAAAGTGGATATTAAAAAGATGCTTCATGAGATTGGATATAAGAATACCCTGAGCAAGGATTATAAAAACGCCTGTTTTTTTAAAACGGTAAAAGCATAATTATGAAAGAAAAAGATATCAGGGATGTAGGCGCACTAAATGAGTACCTTAGATTGGTAGAAGAAGATACAAAGAAGATATTTGATTTTACCAAGTTTAAGAGCGTGAACTGCCCTGGTTGCAAGTCACAGGATTTTAGTGAGGAGTTTAACAAATTTGGGTTTATCTATGTTTTGTGTAAGGACTGCCGCACGCTTTTTGTAAATCCAAGGCCTAGTTTCAAAGAGCTTAAAGAGTTTTATACAAACTCAGAATCCGCTACCTTCTGGGTAAATGAGTTCTTTATGCCGATGGCAGATAAGAGAAAGACCGAGATTTACAGGCCACAGGCTGAACATGTAGCCACCAGTGTATTGGACAAGGATAAAAAGGACGTGGTTATAGGTGATATTGGAAGCGGCTTTGGCTTGTTTCTTGAGGAGCTAAGAGAGCTTCTGCCTGATAACCGTTACGTGGCTATAGAGCCCTCGAAGGAAATGGCTGATATATGCAGGGGTAAGAATCTTGAGGTCAAAGAGTCATGCCTTGAGGACTTGAATGAAACAAAGGAAAACTTCGATATGCTTAGCTCCTTTTCACTGCTTGAGCATTTATATGAGCCTGATTCATTTCTGAAAAAGGCAAACTCACTATTAAGGCCGGGAGGATTATTGTTATTTACCACCTTAAATTACCATGGATTTGATATTTTGCTGCTGGGGGAGAGATCTAAAAGTGTTACACCCCCGCACCACTTAAACTTTTTTAATACATCCTCTGTTAAAACCCTAATGGAAAGGGCAGGGTTTGAAATTTTGGAAATTACTACACCTGGCAGGCTCGATTGGGATATCGTAGAGGGGATGATAAAAAAGGAAGGTGTAGATATAGGCCGTCCGTGGAGTATGTTGGCAGATGAAGCCTCAGAAACCTTAAAGACCGACCTGCAGAATTGGATCTCTGAAAATAACCTAAGCTCTCATATGAGAGTTTTAGCAAAGAAGGTTTAAAGGATATGATGAAAACAAGATATAAATTAACGCCCCAGATGAGGGAGTATGACAAGATAGGCCAGGTTTGGCTTCCGTATTTGATGTATTTCCATAGGCCCAATTTCTCGTCCAAGGTTGTTAATACCGACTCAAGGGGTTTTAGGGTTTCATATAAGGATAAAAGGAAGATCTCAAACTTCGAAAATAAGGCCCAGGATCCCACATGCCTATTGGTTGGGGGCTCTGGTGCATTTGGGGTTGGTGCAACCAGCGACACAAAAACCATTCCATCGATTTTGAACCAACACTCAAAAGACCTGTGGCTAAACTTTGGCGGTCGTGCCTTTAACTCAACACAGGAGCTTCTTTTATTCTTGTTCTATCAGGATTTACTTAAGAATACGAAGCGAGTAGTACTTTATAGCGGAATTAATAACCTGGTTTTACACTATTTGTCAAAAAATAAATCAAAGGAGCTCGGCTCATTCTTTTTCTCAAACCAATACCAACGTGCAATGAGTAACTCCCTACATTCTCTTAAGAGAAGGGCACTAAATGCCATAATCGGCACAGGTAAGGATGAATTATCTGATACTGGGAAGAGATTAACCTCGAAGGATGATGTGATCAGTTTACTTAAGCGCGATATTCGTATATGGAAGTCGCTTTGCGATATGTACGATATTGAGCTTACCTATGTGTTGCAGCCTTTCTCAGGATGGATCAAGAAGGATCTGTCAAAAGAGGAGGAAGCTTTATTTGGGGAGCTTGATAAAATGCCGATAAATCACTTTAAGGTGATCAAAAATAAACTAAATAACAGTGAATATATGTGGTTTAGAAAGAGTTTAAGTGAGATTTGTAAAAATGCTAATATAAAATTTTTCGATATGAATGAGGCCATATCCAAACAAAAGTTGGACGGGAAGTGGATTTATGTTGATAGGGCACATTTTAATGATGATGGTAATGAAATCATATCAAAAATTCTAATGGATTGTGTTGTTACTAAGAAAAAATAAGAGGTGAGTAAGATGAAGGATAATATTTTAAGAGTCGGGATTGCTGGTTACGGCGTTGTAGGAAAGAGAAGGCGTGAGTTTATAGACAAGAATCCGCACATGAAGACGGTTGCGGTTTGTGACCAGAGCTTCAAGGACAAAGGTACTATGAATGATGGAGTACATTTCTTCCCAAATTATCAGGAGCTGCTTGATGAGCAGTTAGATGTGTTATTTGTCAGTCTTCCGAATTACATGGCTGCTGAGGTAACTATCGCAGGGCTTGAAAAAGGATTGCACGTTTTTTGCGAGAAGCCACCGGGACGCGACGTACATGACGTTGAGAGGGTTATTGAGGTTGAAAAACGATACCCCAACCTATGCCTAAAGTATGGTTTTAATCACCGATACCATGATTCCGTGCGTGAGGCCATGCGGATCATCAAATCCGGTGAGTTGGGAAAGATAGTTAACATGCGCGGTGTTTATGGGAAAAGCAAGATCCTTACCTTTGCCAGTGGCTGGCGCTCAGAGCGAAAGTACGCAGGTGGCGGTATCCTACTTGATCAGGGTATCCATATGCTTGATCTTATGCGCCTGTTTTGCGGTGAGTTTACAGAGATAAAGAGCTACGTCTCCAACAGCTATTGGGGCCATGACGTTGAAGATAATGCCTATGTGCTTATGAAGGATACCCAAGGGAGGGTCGCCATAATGCACTCCAGTGCAACCCAATGGCAGCATCGCTTTACGCTTGAGATTACACTTACAGAGGGTTATTTAGAGCTACAAGGAATCCTCTCAAGCTCAAAGAGTTATGGTGAGGAGAAGCTAAGTAAAGGAAGACGAGCCGAATCAGACACTGGAACGGTTCATGAGGAGAGCATTATATATCTAGAGGACAATTCCTGGCGCGATGAGATAGATGAGTTTGCTGAGTCAATTGTTAATGGCAGGTCTCTTCAGCATGGCGGAAGCAGCGATGCTCTTGCCACGATGAAACTGGTCTATGATATATATAACGCTGATTCAGTGTGGAGCTCCCATAATATTAATAATAGTAATATTCCCTTAAAGGAAGTAAGGACATAGTACTTTTAAAATGAAGAAAATCACCGATCGTATAGCAAAAACCTCTAAGGTAGATAAATCTCAACTAAACGAGTACCCTGCGTTTCCAAAGAACGTTAAGATTGAGATCACCTCGCGCTGTGATCTTAAATGCTTCTATTGCACGCGTTCCTACAAGAACGTTAAGCAGGGGGATATAGATAGGGACTTTCTGTATAGGATGTTAGAAGAGCTAAAGGACCTGGGTGTTCGCGATGTTGGGCTATTTTGGCTTGGTGAGTCATTGCTGGTTAAGGAGCTACCTGAGTATATCGCATATGCCAAGAAGATAGGATTAGAATACGTTTTTATTACCACAAATGGACGGTTAGCCAGTCCCAGCAAGATAAGGGCGCTCTTTGACAGCGGTTTAGACAGCATAAAGTTCTCCATTAATGCCGGCAATAGAAAGATGTATACAGATATATGCGGTGTTGATGCGCTTGATAAGGTGATATCGAACGTTAAATATGCACACGAGTACCGCGCACTAAAGTACCCTCGCGGGCACAAGTACCCTGGAAGGGGCAAGAAACCTTTCATATATGCAAGTACGATCTTTGAGCCGGACAAGAAGAGCATATTCGATGAGGTTAACTTAAAAATCAAAAATTATATAGATGAACATTATCCGCTGCGTCTTTATGGAAAATATACCTTCTCCGATGATAGGAAAGGTGCCTATAAGGAGGATATAACCACTGGCAGGAGCTTGAAATCCATGCTACCTTGCTGGTCCCTTTTTACAGAGCCCCATATCAGTTATGACGGATACATGTGTGCATGTTACTGTGATCACGATGAGAGGCTCTATATGGCGGATTTAAAGAAGATGTCCCTGATGGACGCCTGGCACTCTCCAAAATTTACGGCGCTAAGGCGCAAGCACCTTAGGGGTAATGTAAAAGGAACAGTCTGTCAGGACTGTGTAGCCTACAAACATTAAAGATTATGAAAAAAGTATTAGTAACAGGTGCGGCAGGATTAATAGGTTCTGCTGTTACATGCAAGCTGCTAGAGAAAAAGGTTCAGGTAATTGCCTGTGATAACTTTAGTATTGGCACCTGGAAGGAAGAGTTATCAGGCATAATCTGGGAGAATGTTGATATAGCCTCAGAAGATGCTATTAAAAAACTTTCCAGGCATGATATAGATGCGGTTATTCACTGCGCTGCGCATCCGGGAGGTAAATCGCTTATTGAGCCTAATGAGAGCGTCCGAGTCAACTGTACAGGGAGCATGCAGCTCTTTGATTGGTGTGCAAAGACAGGAATACCGGTTATCTATTTAAGCTCATCGATCGTTTACGGCCCCGGCGGACACACGGATAAGCTAATTTGTGAAGATGTTCCATTGGAGCCTGCTACCATATATGCAGCGTGTAAGGTAGCATGTGAGAATTTTCTGCAAGTATTACAGGAAAGCAAAGGTCTTAAATGGGTAATTCTGAGGCTCTTTTCGACCTATGGGGCCGGACATCAGCCCGGCATGCATCAGGGGATTGTAAATATAATGCTTACCCAGCTTTTAAAGGGTGATAAGGTTGTAGTAAAGGGTTCACTAGAAAGGGTTAGGGACCTGGTATACGTATATGATGCAGCAGAAGCTGTAGTTGATAGCCTATTCTGTGAGGAGGCTATTGGGCAGGTGATCAACGTAGGAACAGGCGTGCAAACAACTATCAAGGATATGATCTATGCCTTATGTGATGAGCTTGGATTAGATAAAGGCAAGGTAGATATTAGTGAAGAGGCTTCTACGCCTGGCGATCCATTCTTTAACGTTGCAGATATATCAAAGCTTCGCAAGGTTGTAGGCTTTAAACCAACCTATGATCTAAAAGCAGGGATAAGCGAGCTGGTAAAAGAGCGAAAAGGGATTAAATAGAATGTGTGGGATTTTAGCAGTTTACAGTAAAAAGGAAAAGCTTAATAGGGACAGGTGTATAAGTGCCTTAAAAACAATATCGTGGCGTGGGCCGGATTTGTCCTTTCATGACTTCTTAGAAGACGACAGATTGTTTATGGGGCAGACCGTATTGTCTATTACCGGCGATATTCTAAAGGGTAAAGGCAGCTGCCTTAAATCCAACTCCGGCAGATACCGTATTTTATACAATGGAGAGATTTATAACTATAGAGAATTAGAGAGTGCGTTTTTATCTTCTCAACCCGAGCTCTTATCCAAGCATAAAACCGATACAGAGGTTTTATCTAACCTCCACGAGGTGCTTACTCCTAGCGAGATATTCTCAGGCCTTGATGGAATGTTTGCTTATTTTGTTTATGATTCAAAACAGAAAAAGGTGTTTATAGGGCGTGATGTCCAGGGCGAAAAATCACTGTTTGTATATGAAGATGATGATATTCTTGCTGTGAGCTCTGAGATACAGGCCATTCTTGCTATTATAGGCAACGTTTCTATAGATAAGCAGGCTCTAAGAGACTATTTTAGGACAAGGCATTTTATGCTCTTTGATCGAACGGCCTATGCAGGAATAAGGAACCTTATGCCGGGACGACTTGAGTCCTTTGATATAGGTTCATTTGGTTGGCACCAGGAGGAAAGACTTGATCTTGGCAGTTGGATAAATCCACAGATTTACATGGATAACAAGGAAAGATCTATCGATAGCCTGGCTGATGAGCTTGATGAGATACTAAGAACATCTGTTGGTGAAATGATACCCAGAAAAAGGAATTATGCCGTTGTGGTAAGTGGCGGGGTGGATTCATCCCTGCTCGCCTATTACTTCATAAAGCAGCATGAGCCAAAGATGTTGGTAGCGGTAAATCACGTAGGAAAGGACCTTATCAGTTGTAATTTAGAGGGTTTTGAAAAAACACTCAAGAGAAAAATAGAAACAATCCCAGTAGATGCATCGAGATATGCCAAGCAGATAGACCGTTGTTCGCAGGTTTGTGGTGGCCCTGTTTACTCACACTCATTCGTTCCTCAATCGATACAGGCAGAGAGGGTGCACCAGAGAGATTGCCGTGTGCTTATTGGAGGCGAAGGGGGCGATGAGCTTTTTGGGGGATACACTATTTATAAAGACTGCTGTAAAACAAATACTGTTTTCTCATCATCACCATACACAGCCTTAAATAACCTTGATTTTGCATTCAATGATGATGATTCATCAGGACAGGTAGAGTATTTGAAAAAGATATGGTCGGATTCTATGAACAACTATTCCTTTATCGATGACCCAATAGAACGTGCATATATGGCGATGATGTACTGCGATACGGCGTATCAGCTTCCTGCAGTTGGGCTTAGGGGTGCCGATCTTATGTCGATGATGTGGAGTGTTGAGACAAGGAGCATATATGTAAGAAGGGCAATAATGCAATTTGCGCTAAATCTTCCTGCAGCTTACAAGGTTAATATTGACACCAATAGTAACCCCCTATTACATACAAAGCCTGTGCTAAAGCAGCTCTTTTTACGCTATTTTAATAAAGAACTTCTGCATGAAAAGCAGGGTTTTTCTGGTTTTCCAAATGAGTCAGCAAGCCTGCTTGGTGATATAGGCTCATATTTAACACCTTCTTTTATAGGCATAAATGATGCTCAGCTATCATCTATTATGAAGGACCGTGACAATGCATGGAAGGTTATAAATATAGAGCATTTCTTAAGAAACTCCCAAAACAAGGAAGAGTTAAAACTTCAAAGTGTTGTGAAAAAAAGGGGAATAGGCTACGATGAAAAAGGATTATTTTAAGAATAATTTATCAAAGATGTATAAAAGCAGTAAAAACTGCCAGGAGTATATGGAGCAGTACGGCCAGTATCTAGCCGGCCTTTTATCCACCCTGAACCACAAGAGGGTTAGTAAGGTGGCAGATTGTTTTTTAAAAGCAAGAAATAGAAACGCTACCATTTTCTTCACCGGAAACGGTGGTAGTGCTGCAACCGCTTCTCATTTTGCACAGGATATCGGTGAAATCGGAAGAAAGGCCAATGTAAAACCGTTTAAGACCATGTGCCTAACAGAGAGCATCTCATGCATTACTGCCCTTGCAAACGACTATGGCTATGATGGGATATTTACCCATCAAATGGAAAATCTTTTCAAGAAGGGTGATATCTTGGTTGCTCTATCGGCAAGTGGAAACAGCCCTAATATCGTTGAGGCTGTAAGGCTTGCCAAAAAATTGAAGGGAACTACCGTTGGTTTTGTTGGCTTTGACGGTGGTAAATTAGCCAAGATATGCGATTATGTTGTACAGGTAGATACCCCTAAGGGGGAGTATGGCCCAGTTGAAGACATACACGTAATCCTGGACCATATGATCTCAACATATTTATCCGAAAATCTCTACAGGAAAGGTAGAAAAAAGTAAATGGAAAAGGTTCTTATAGGTACATCGTCATTCGCTAGTATTGATCCTACGCCAAAAGAAAACTTAATCAATGCGGGTTTTGAGATAATCAACAACCCATTCGGCCGAAGGTTAAACAAGGAGGAGCTGCTTAATCTCCTACCGGGTATAAAAGGCATAATCGCCGGTCTTGAGCCATTTGACAGGGATGTATTGGAAAAGTCTGATTTAAAGGTGGTTTCCCGCTGTGGTTCTGGTGTATCCAATGTAGATTTCAAGGCGGCCGAGGAACTAGGCATTAAGGTATTTTCCACACCGAACGCCCCTGTCACCGCTGTAGCAGAGCTTACCATCGGTGCGCTGTTAAGTTTATTGAGATTTATACATCCGATGAATTCCGCGCTGCATGAGCATAAGTGGGACAAGAGAATAGGCGCTCAGCTTGAAGGTAGGCGGGTGGCTATTATAGGTTTTGGGCGTATAGGCCAAAGGGTCGCCAAGCTCTTGAAGGCCTTTGGTGCACAGATCGTAGCGGTTGATCCTGGTTATTCAGAACAGCAGGTAGATGAGGTTCCTATTGTATCCATGGATGAGGCATTAAGCAAGTCGGATGTCGTTACGCTTCATGCAAGCGGCACAGATGTAATCCTGGGCAAGGAAGAATTCAAGGTTATGAAAAAGGGTTCATTTCTGTTAAATGCTGCCAGAGGAGAACTTGTAGAGGAGGAGGCGCTTATCGATGCGCTTGATAGCGGGATACTTACAGGCGCATGGCTAGATACCTTTAAGCAGGAGCCATACTCAGGCAAGCTTTGTAATTTTAAACAAGTTATCTTAACTCCCCATATCGGTTCATATACGGCAGAGTGCAGA
>CAZOIE010000043.1:0-8561 GCA_964579905.1 uncultured Planctomycetia bacterium | reverse complement strand
ACCGGTGTCGGTCCATAGCGATTCTTTATATAGGACGCACCAACCAATTGCTCTTCGTATTGCTCATAAAAATCAAAATCAATAAAATATAGTAGTTTGTAAAGGACAGTTTCGCCTATGTTAGATTTTGATCCTACCCTATTTAAAACATACAACAATACTTCTTTAAACTTATCTAGATTTTTTTGAGGAACGCTTATTCGTAGTTCGTTTTTAGACTTTTTTTAAATCCAGCAAAATATCAGCATCAATCTTAAATATATTAGATAATTTTGCCAGTTCTTCAGCGGTCATTTTTCTTTCGCCATTCTCAATTTGAGAAAGCGAAACCCTGCTGATTCCCAGTCTCTTTGCAACACTCTCCTGAGACAGCTTAAAGCTATCTCTTAAAACCCTAATTCGCTCTCCAAGTTTCTTATAAAATATTTTCATCCTTCCCTCCATTAAATCAAATATACCATATGTAATAAATTCTGTCAAGTATTTGTTTGAAAAAGTTACATGATATTTGTATATTAGTGTAGAGGCTTGTGGTCAGACGATTCGGGATGCTTCCTGTTTTCCCTGTTTAGCCTTCTATTTATTGGCTGTTTATCCGGACATCTATTGCAGATATTTGCTGTTCTATGGAACTTATTTCCGTACTCAACGTTGTCATAGTTTTGGTTTTTGCGCCGCAGGGGGCGTTTGTCATAAGTCTGGATAAGGCGGCTTTCTTGAGGTTTCTCTCAAGCTCAAGTTTGGCCTTCTTATACTCCAATACTACTTGAGCATCTTTACTTGCAAAGGAGCCATTGGCTATCTCATTAAATGCTAATTTGACAACTTCTAAATTTTTATAGAGCTCTGTATGAGTTACTCCTGCTACCATATAGTTATTCTCTGCATAATCGCGCTGACTGTAGATATTTGAGACGATATCATCATTTTCCTTGATAAGTCCAGTATCGGTACCGCTTATTGTATTATAGACAATTGAGGGGTTTGGGTCCATGCTATCTAACCTTCTTAAAAAATCACTTCCTGGGATAAGCTGCTGGTAAACCGCCCAGTCTTCATTTTCCCGTGACTTGTCGTGTAACAACCATGCTAATCTGGATGGACCACTACCCACCATTATTACTTCATTGATGTATTTTTCCATGTGAATAGGCATTTGCACATCGTTTACTACTGTCTCTACTTTCGTAATATCGTTGTACTCAATATCGCCAAAAGGTGTAGGGATAGCAATATCAGGATATCGTTGATAACTATACATTACATTTTCTTCTTGGTTTCTAACTAAAAAATCTGCCGCTAGCCCACCCATAGAATAACCTATCACTATTGCTTTTTTCCTGCCGGATTGTTCGTAAGTATCCTTTATATAGTTTCCAAGGTATTGGGCATTCTTCTCAATTAGGCCCTGATTTTTCGGTAAATCTACTAACTCTATGTTTTCTTCCGGAATACCCATTTCAACCAACATATCTTTCATAGGCTCCATGGACTGCGAGTCTTGCCTTATGCCATGGACAATAATCACCCGCCTATCAGAAACATTATCTGCAAAAAGAAAGGGCAATGCCATGAAAGATAAAGCCAATAATATGGCTATAATAAGCTTACTTTTCATTTAACAGCTTTATCCTGTATCTTGAAATGTCATAATCATTTGTGTTATCAAATAAGAACTCCTCATCAGAGATACCCTTATTAATTTCCACGTTGCTGAATTCGATAAGGGTCTGGACAAATTTTTTCTCCTTTTCTGTGTCTTGTCTAAGCTCAAAATGGGTAAATTTAATAGGAACTAATATTTCACCAATCTTGGTAAAATCTTGGGTATAGTAAATACCGCTTTTAACAATAATCCCTTGCTTATAATCTACTTTTATATTTATTTCTATATTCCCTTCTCCTGGACTCCAAACGTCGTAGTCCCATCCATATGGAGAGGTTTTTTCTATCTTATCAAGAGAGGGACCTTTATAGCTGCCCTCTACAACATACACATCTGGATTTTCCCCATCTCTTCTGACAGTTAAGCTATTTTGCATAATAAATGGCTCAAGCAGCTTTCTGAGCTGATTATGGAATAAGTGAAGCTGAGACGGTTCCAATAGGCTCTTCCATGGCATATATGCCATTGGGTTCATCTCAAGAAATTTATCTGTCAGCTTCTTTGTACCCGTATCAACATAGTATTCCGCCTGGCCGATTCTTATTGAATCTACGTTTGGAGAAAGGTAATTCTCGGAATAATATTTCAGTTGTTGAGCCTCTGTCCACTCGGGATGCTGTTTGTAGATTTCATCAAGTTCTTCTTTTGTCTTTATGGTATTTGGTGTTTTCTTAGGAATTATCTTAAACATATCCGGCTTCTTAAATAGAAAAGTATATTCTACGGTGCTTAGAATCTTTTTAACCGAGAATTTGGTTTCCGAGATGTTCATCTCCTGCTCTGTCTCTTTTACGGTTGCCTTTAAGTCATGTATCTTTTCTACGTTTTGTTCTACCTTCTGTATAAGCTCTTCTACCGTTGGCAAGGAAGAGTTTTGTTCCTGCGCTGTACAGCTTATAGAGCCCATTGAGAAAAACATAACTATAGTTAAAATAGCTATTTTATTCATTTAACTTTCTCCTGTAATAAATCAGAAATTGACTCTGACCCTATTGTTTACTCAAGTACCTTCCAATGTCCGCCTTTAGCCGGACCTATACGTTTAAGACGTCTTTCCTCTTTTAGTTTCTTTATATTCCATTCAACCCCCCGACGGGTAAGTCCAGTTGCATCCATGATCTCTTTCTGTGTGATATGCGGAGCTGCTTTCATAAGGCTCAGGATTTTCTCCACAGTTTTCTCCACAGTTTTCTCCACAGTTTTCTTACTATCTTTCTTTGCGTTATTTTCTTCCCATTTAGGCCGGTAAAAAATTACGACAAATCCTGTTTTTAACCTCTTAAAATCAACTTTGACCTTAGCCATAACGCATTCATCATGGATCCGCTTAATACCGCTGCCCCAGCGTTCGATATCTTTAGATTTATACATCGTTTCAGCTATGAGCGGATTTCGCAGAATAGAGTGTTCGCCTCCAGCGAAGAAGTCTTCCGGTTCAACCTCATCAGGGAAGAACCCCGGGTTATATATCTCCACCCGATCTTTAAAAATAGCCACTTCATTGCCTTTTGGATTTGAATAATCACGATGGCATAAGGAATTCCCTATTGCCTCACGGATAGCCTCTACAGGGATTTCGGGTATTTCTTTCCGGGGACCCATCTTTATTTCTGCACGCCACCTAATATGTTCGAAAGCGTATATTTGCGCCTGCTTCCTCAAATTGAACAGATTGCCTTTAAATGATTTGATATCTAAAAATGTATGTTTATCCGTACCTGCAAAAATTGCGGCCTGAATCTCCATAGGGTTATCATCGCAAAACAAAACTTCAGCGGCTTGTGTCAAATTCGTTCTGCGCAAAAGGTGTAATTTGTGAAGTGTTGTACTGACATCAACAAAATCAAAATCGATACGTTTTGCTTTTTTAGCATCGCCCATATACTTTTTAACGGCTTCGGCATTAACATCCTTCAGCGACTTTTCTGAAATTTCTTTCTCCCAAGATATTTTATTCTTCAGCATACACCTTTCAATCTGTTTAGCAGTCATTTGTTTATCCGATTCACCGACACGCATATATGCCCTGCCATACGCGAAGTAAGGGATATCAGAGCCATGAAACTGAACTACAACGCATTCCTTCCCCTCAATTTCTTTAACGGATATCTCTGGAAATATTTTTGGTTCGATATTATCCACGATGGTCTGTGTTATGTGCTTGATAGTATCCCGACCCACCGCTTGCCCGACTATTGTCCCGTTATCTTTAATGCCAAAATATAATTCACCCTTACAATGTTTATTGAGAATAGCAACTATTGACACTACAGCGTTTTTAAGCTCGGCTGTAGATTTTTTAAATTCAACAGTTTCGGATTCTTTATATGTCATGACAATTTCCTACGGTTTATTTTTTCTATTATTGACCAAATTGCAATGTCCGCATCCGCAAAACTAGCAGAAATTAACTCTGGCTCCATTTTAGCTTTCTATGCGCTCTCAAAGAAATTTCTGCAAAAGATTGGTTCGAACTTTATTTTAAAGGACGGTTGTTTGATTTTCTCGTCTCAAAAGCCCTATTCGCTTTTATCAAAAGTCGCCCGATTTCCTAGCTGGCGGTGTCTTTACCGTCTTGTTCGAACTTCCTTTCAAAAGAAGTAGTGCCTCGCCCGCTGGGGCGGGCTCCTCTTGTGGTGAAGGCACCGCTTGCCCTGCTTTGGGCAGGGGCAGCGCTCCACGTTCGCTAGGCCGCTTACTTCGAAGTAATACGAGATACAGAGCTGCGGCTTAGACGTGTTTAGCGGGTTTGCCCCCACCCAAACACGCTAAACACTGCCTCATTGTTCTCGCCATCGCAAAATCTGGAATTTATTAAAGCGCCGACGGTGATTTTTTTGGATTTGGGGTATTTTGCTCAGGCTCGTTCCTTCTCCTTGACGCTATTATAGCGTAACTAGCAAGGGCGTCAAGGGAAAGCCGCATCTTCTTGGTGGTGTCTGCTGCCTGGGATTTATCTTAATTACCCACCCTCCCATTTGTCACAGCCGGGCGGCTTCAACCGCCTTCGGCGTTTTCCGCTGCGCCCTTTGTGTGCCTGTTCCCCTTTTTTCTCACTTAGTCCTTTAATTATTGGCTGCTTATTTGGACATCTATTTCGGATATTTGCTGCTCTATAGAACTTATTTCTGTACTTAGTGTTGTCATAGCTTTGGTTTTTGCGCCGCAGGGAGCATTTACCATGAGCCTGGACAAAGCGGCTTTCTTCAAGTTTCTCTCAAGTTCCAATTTGGCCTTTTTATACTCTAATACCATCTCTGTATCTTTACTCACAAAGGAGCCATTAGCTATCTCATTAAATGCCAGCTTAACCACCTCTAAACTCTTAAATAGTTCAGTATGAGTTACCCCTTCTACCATATAGTTATTCTCTGCATAATCGCGCTGACTATAGATATTTGAGACGATATCATCATTTTCTTTAATAAGCCCCGTATCTGTACCGCTTATGGTGTTATAGATAACTAAGGGGTTGGGTTCCATATTATATAGCTTTTTCATAAAATCGCTGTCTGGGGCAAGCTGTTGGTAGACTACCCAGTCTTCATTCTCTAATGATTTATTACTTAGCAACCAAGCTAAGCTTGATGGACCGCTCCCAACCATTATGACCTCATTGATATATTGCTCCATATGAGTAGGCATCGATATAGTTTTTGTCGCTGTCTTTGGAATTCGTAGCTTGATTTTTCCTGGTAAGACAGGTATGTTGACATTAGCTAATAATTTCTCATAGCTGTAGCTTACACTTTCCTGCTGATTTCTAACTAAAAAATCTGCTGTTAACCCACCCATAGAATAACCTATGACTATGGCCTTTTTTCTGCCGGCCTGTTCAAATGTATCCTTTATATAGTTTCCAAGGTATTGGGCATTTTCTATAATTGATCCCTGATTTCCCAATAAATCTACTAATTCGATATTTTCCTCTGGAATGCCCATTTCAATCAACATATCCTTCATCGGCTCCATGGAGCTCGCATTTTGCCTTATGCCATGAACAATAATCACACGCCTATCAGAAACATTATCTGCAAAAAGAAAGGGTAAGGCTATAAAGAATAAGGCTAATACTGTTGTTATAATAAGTTTACTTTTCATTTAAAAGCTTTATCCTATACCTTGAAATATCATATTTATTTGTATTATCGAATGAGAACTCCTCATCGGAAATACCTTTATTTATTTCAACATTGGAGAATTCTGTAACAATGCGAATATACTTTGGGTTTTTATCATTAGGATTTATCGACTTCCAACATAGAACCTTATACGGAAACCATGTGCCTTTATCTAACGCTCTAAAATCATCAGCTACATACCAAGCTGCTTCCAAGATGATACCTTTTTTATACTCTATTTTGACATCTATCTTAAAATCTACTGCCGGCTCCCATGTTTCCCAAAAATAACCATAAGGTGAAGTTTGTGATGGGTTAATGTTGTGCGGTATAAAATTACCCTCTATAACATACACATCCGGATTTTTCTCATCTTTTTTAACGGTTAAGGTGTTCTGCATAATAAAGGGGTCGAGTAGTTTCCTAAGCTGATTGTGAAATAAGTGAAGCTGGGATGATTCCAATAGGCTCTCCCATGATCCGTATGCCGTTGGGCCTGCTTCAAGCATCTTATCTGTCAGTTTTTTTGTTCCTGTGTCAACATAGTACTCTGCCTGACCAATCCTTATTGAATCAACGTTTGGAGAAAGATAATTCTCAGAGTAGTATTTTAGCTTCTGGTCTTCTGTCCACTCAGGATGCTGCCTATAGACTTCATCGAGATCTTCTTTTGTCTTTATAGTATTTGGTGTTTTCTTAGGGATTATCTTTATCATATCCGGCTTCTTGAAAAGGAAGGTGTATTCTGAGGTTTTAAGAACCTGCTTTACCGAGAATTCGGTTTCTGAGATGTTCATTTCCTGCTCTGTTTCTCTAACGGTAGCCTTTAGGTCATGTATCTTCCCTGTGTTCTGTTCTACCTTTTGTATAAGCTCTTCTACTGTTGGCAAGGAGGAGGATTGCTCCTGTGCCGTGCAGCTTACAGAGCCCATCAATAAAAATATGATTATGCTTAAAATAGCTATTTTATTCATTTAACTTTCTCCTGTAATAAGTTGAAATCGACTCTAACTCCATTTTTTACTCAACTGCCTCCCAATTTCTGACTTTTATGTATCTTGATAGATAAGACAAAATATCTCTTTGTTTCTGGGTAGTTTTCACCACAGTTTTTTCCACAGTATACTCCACAGTTTTCGTCTTACATTCCGTATAAGTGCATAATCGTGCAATAATCGTGCAATTCGTGCAATAATCGTGCACTATTTGTGCAGTCTGTATCTGGATGCTCGCCCTTTGCCTGTACGTTCTATTATTTTCTTATTTAGTAAATTAGCTAAATCTAAATGCGCCATTCGTGGCGATATTCCGACAAGACCTACGTACTGCTTACGTGAAATTTCACCATGCTCTTTGATATATTTTACTGCCTCAATTTGGCGCTCATTAAACCCCATATAAGCTAAATTTGATTCTGTATACACATTCCTTGCCAATATAGTCCTGAATTCGCGATTCCGTACTGAAACAAATTCCGGCTCCGGAAGGCCATGCTTCTTGCATTGACGCACCATTTCAGTTGTCCCGGATCCCACCTGTTGAATATAATTCGCAAGATACAAAACACTGGCTAATGTTGTATTAGGCGGGTGCGAAGCGTGCAATTTTTTGAGATCTTCAATTTTTAATGTATCGGGAAGCGTTCCCGCGTTCCATATCTCAACACGATCAAGAAACACCATAACCTGAACGGATGATGTTGTATTGTAATTCCGGTGCGCTACGGCGTTAACAATAGCTTCGTGAACAGCGAACTCCGGAATTTCCCTGGGGCGGGCCACCTGCACTGTATCCTTCTGCTGAATAACCGGAAACTTTATAGCATCTAGGACAAAAGCCACGGCTTTATCAACCTGTTCAAAAAGATTCTCTTCTTCGTAAATATGATATGAAGAGAAAGGCTTCACAGCCTCAGTACTCGGTAATTGAACGCATTTAATCTTTGCCTGATCAAAAAACATTCTTGGGTTTTTCCCGAATAAGAGAACAGCGGCGTTTGTAAGCTTATCATCTTTAATAAGTTTTAGATGCGTAAATACATCCTTTATCGATGAATCTTCTCCCAGCGGAAAATTACGCTTTTTCCGGGCAACCTTCAAAAACCATTTAACCTTAGCCTTATCGATATCGGATAACTTCGCGTTTTTACATATCCTTTGATCAAATCCGGCTTTCCTGACTTCGCCTCTTTCTTTTAGAAAAGATATCAAGCTTTCGTAAACGAGCTCTGTTAGCTCGTTTGTATCCTCAAACCTTCTATAGCTATTACCCGCCTTTGGATCTCTGATTTCTTTTATAAGTTTCCGCAGGCCGGGAGCCCTTTTCTTATCAACGGTGTTTTGTCCTTTAATATAAATTAAAATCTCTTTATGTTTCGTCCTGGCTTCACGAAACTCAGCCTCTGTGGGTGATATGCTTTTTCCGGAACCGCCGTACTCCTGACCAAGAACACCTATGTAGATGTCGCTTTTTCGAACCTCATCTATGTACGCTCTCTCCGCTGATTTATTCCTAGCAGGAGAATCTTCAAACAGAAATACTTCAAAATATTCCGATAAAAGCACGTCTTTGATAATGAAATCTTTGACGGCCCGGCGTTCTCTTTTAAGTTCTTTTTGTACTCCGCTTATAAATATTTTGTATTTTTTCATTACAATTTCCTGCAACTTATTTTTTCTATTATTAATAAATTACAATCTTCGCATCCGCAAAATCAGAAAAAATTAACTATGAACCCATTTTAGCTTTCTATGTGCTCTCAAAGAATTTCTGCA
>CAZOIE010000042.1:0-8653 GCA_964579905.1 uncultured Planctomycetia bacterium | reverse complement strand
ATGAGCCTTGATGAGTTTACGCATATCTATAAGCAGTTTCCCAAGGTTAAATGGATGCATCTGACAGGCGAGGGCTCATCTTTCCTAAACCCTGATTTTGTAAAGATGCTAAGCCATCTTAAGCAAAGGGATATATGCGTTTACCTGGTTGATCACTTTAATGATATAACCGAACAAGATATGAAATCCCTGATTGATATGGGTGTTGATGGTACATATATCTCTATAGATGGAGCTACCAGTGAAGTATATGATAAGATCAGGTTGGGATGTAAGTTGGAGAAGGTGGTAGAAAACGTTAAGAAATTTTTGAAGCTTAAAAAGGGAAGCAAGAAACCTGTTCCTGAGCTTAGCTTTAGGTTTGTGGTAAATAATCTAAATGTACGCGAGATGCCCTTATTCGTAGAGCTGATAGCTTCATTAGGGGATAGAAAGCTGTTTGGTGATGCGCCAAGGATAGATTTCTCCGCAATTTTAGAGTATCCAGAAATCAAGCATCTTTATTGTGAAGAGATACCGCGTAACCTGATAGATAAAACAATAGAAAATTCAAGAAAGGCTAAAATAGATGTTTATTTCTCTCATATCGAGAAGGGGGTTAACCCACCTATCGATAACTGCCTTTGCTGGCTAGAGCCCTATATAACCGTTGATGGATATGTGTTATCATGCTGTACGATAATGATGTCAAATAGAAGGACGTATCTAAGAGAAATAAGCTTTGGGAATGTGTTTAAGGAGAGCTTTAAAGATATTTGGTACTCAGAGCGCTATAAAGAGTTTCGAAAGAGCGTGAACGACAAAAAGGGTAAGGTTCCAAGGATGTGTATTGGCTGCAGGGCGTATAATACAAAGGAGCGCCAAGAAAAATTCGGGGTAGATAATGAGCTATAAATACGGCAAACGAAAGAATTCTTTTAAAAGAGCCCTTGTTAACATGCAATATGGATTGGTTCTTTCAAAGCCGCTTTATCTGCTACGGGTTTTTAAACATTCCATCCTGGAGTTGCTCGGGCACAAGAAATTCCTGTACTACCTGGATATATGTATAACATACCGATGTAACGCCAAGTGTAAACACTGTTTTACAACTATGCTTGAGAAACAAGATGTGCCGCTTCTTTCTGTTGAGGAATATGCGAGGATAGCCAAAGAGTTTTTAAAAGAGGGGGTTCTTCATTTTTGCTTTCAGGGAGGAGAAATCTTCTTAAGAGAAGATTGGGAGGATGCAATTAGAGCTTTTAAGCCAAATAAAACCTTAATCTCTGTTACGACAAACGGCTTACTTATAAATGAAGAGGTTTTGAATAGGTTCAAGAAGGTAGGTGTAGATATAATAGTTTTTAGCCTGGATAGTTTTGAGGCAGTAGAGCACGATTCCTTCCGAGGCATAAATGGTTTAAGGGATAAGGTATTCTCCGCTATTAGTTTGGCCAAGAAAAAGGGTTTTAGGGTGATTATAAATACCGTTGTAACACATAAGACGGTTAGATCTGAGAATATAATGAAGATATATGATTTTGTTTTGAAAGAGAAACTACTACTAAATGTTTTAGCAGGTGCACCTATCGGTAACTGGAATGAAAGGGCGGATCTCTTTTTAAACGATGATGATAGAGATTATCTTTTTGATCTTTACAATAAGTCATCTCGTATAAGGCGCGATCTTTTTAATTCATATAAAAAACCTGCTTGCAATGCTGTTGAAAGGGTCATGTATATGTCTCCTTATGGGGATGTATTTCCCTGTGGTTTTTTACATTTTAAGTTGGGCAATCTGAGAGAGGAGCCGCTTAGCAATATGAGGAAAAAGGCTTTGGATATAGGCTATTTTAACGGGAAGCATCCTTACTGCTATGCTGCTGAGGATGAGGAATTTATAAAAAAACACTTTTATAGCTTTAGCCAGAACAAATTTCCACTTCTATTTGAGGATTTGAAAAAATAAATATGCGCATTCTTATAAGCGGTGTATCCGGCTTTGTGGGTCGTGGTCTTTTAATAGAGTTGCTCAAGGATGAGACTGTTGAGCTTGTTGGCATTAGTAGGGGCGATCCTGATTTTCAGCATGAGAGATTTAAGTGGATAAAGGTAGATATTACAGATATTAACCAAATTAAGACTATAGATAAAAAAATAGACTGTGTTATCCACTGCGCTGCAGATACGCAGATATCAAATGAAGATAAAAGATATTTTCAACCTAATGTTAAAGGAACTGAGAACCTGATAGAGGCGCTAAATTCTGCACCGGAGCATTTTATCTATATAAGCAGTATATGTGCAATCGAAAAGCCCTTTTTTAGTTATCTCAGAAAAGATTTGTTGACCGAAGACTCAAGCGCCCATCCACATACCGCATATGGTAAGAGTAAGTTAGAGGCGGAGAATATTGTAACTACAAGATGCAGTGAGCTTAAAATACCTTATACGATATTAAGACCTGCTTATATATATGGCCCTGGCGCAAGGCTGAAATCCGGAATAAACACTCTTATTCTCGGGATTATAAACAATTCCATAAAGTTTAGATTGCCGTTTCCGGCTAGATTTTCATATATTTACATCGATGATCTGTGTCAAGCTATAAAGTTGGTCTTGGCAAATGAGAAGGCTCATAACAAGACCTATTTTGTTGATAGCTCAACACCCATCGCCTTTACAGAGCTGGTAACTGAAATTGGTAGGGAATTAAATATTTCTCATAAATTTATCTGGCTTCCGAAGTTTTTGTTCTTTTTGATGGAGATACCGCTAGTTATCTTATATTATATTCCTGTTATTAAACGCAAGGTCCCGATTCATTTTAGAGAGTATTTCTACGATATTTTGGTATGTTCCTCAGAAAGTATTAGTAGGGATTTGGGATTTAAAGCACAGGTATCTTATGATGAAGGGATAAGAAACTGCATTAAAGACTTAAAAGATAGAGGATATGTCAAAGATAATAAAAATTGAAAATCTGGTTATAGTCCTAATTCTTATTACCCTAGCTTTGACATTAGGTGCTATATTCCAGAAGGGTTTTTTAATCAGCTGGGACAATCCCATAAACGCTATACGTAGCTGGACCTTTATATATAAGGTTGTCGCACAAGGTGATATCTACAGCTGGGATCCTACAAATTATTACGGGTATCCGACTATATGTTGGACTACGCCCTTTTGCCATATTTTTGTAGCGCTAATCTATTTTCTCTTCTTTAAAGCCTTATCGATTTTTTCTGTTTATAAGATAGTAGCGGTCCTGGCATATATTCTTCCGGGTATCGGGATCTATGTTCTTTTAAGAACACTAAAATTTAACAGACTTGCCGGTTTACTAGGCTTATTATTTAGCCTTCTTGTATACAAGCATTACGTACCTTGGGACGGGGATATATATCAGATAACCTGGATAGGCAGCCCTTTTCAGCCTATAAGCGTTGGGTCTTTACTGCTTACTTTAACATTCTTTATTAGGGCCTGGGAGCTAGATAAAGTTAATTTTGGCTTTTTGGTTATAAGTGCGGTTTGTGCAGCTTTTACTATACTTATACATCCCATAAGCGGTTATGCCCAGCTTGTGTTCTTAGGATTGTATTTTATATGTTTTGTTGTACCTAAGAAAAAAGAGCTTCTTAAGAAATCTTCGACCTATTTTCAGATTTTATTCTGTTTTTTGATAATGTGTGGCCTTACTGCATTCTGGGTCTTCCCATATAGCAAATTTTATTTAAAGACTGAACTTTTCATACGCTCTCCAATCATGCCCTACCAAATAGTTAGCCCAATGGCTAAGAGTTTTATCGGGGTTCATCCGCTTATCCTTATTCTTTTCATAGTTGGAATTTTCTATCTGTTTCGTCAAAGAAAAGATATGGCCTTTCTTTTGGTCCTATGGATAGGTGTGCTCGAGCTTGTATATCTTGATCTGAAATTTCATACTAACATATTAAAAATTTTGCCGTTAAGTCATGCCCTTGTAGGAGATGGTACCTGGAGGTTTGTTCCATACCTTCGCTCTTTTATTTTCATGTTTTCTGGTATTACTTTATCCGGCATGTTCGACATTAATATTAAAGCCAAGGACAAGATGCTTAAGCATCTGTGGAAGGCCTTCTTGGTATGTTTTCTGATAGCAATAGTTGCAGTTCATTTGAAAACCCCTGTTCAGGTTCACACAAGCGAGAGCTCTTCGTCATTTTCTGAGGTGATGGAGGTTATGGATTATATTAAAAATACAGTCCCCCAAGATACCCGTGTGCTTATTCAGGATACGGCCATGAGGACAACTTTTAGGAAAGAGCAGCTACCGCCCTCTCATATTTTTATGCTCGCGCCTATGCTTACGGGAAAATCGATTATCTGCTCAGGATTGAATCTGGCGATTATCTCAACGCCGCTTACCTTTACCGATTGGGATGGGGAATATTTTGGGTTTTTATTCAAGGTCTTGGTCAGGGATACATCAAGAGCGGTTGATTATATGCGGAAGCTTGCTATAGGATATGTGGTTTGTTATTATCCCCAAATTAAAGAGACATTAAAAAACTCTACCCATTTTTCTGAGGTGTTCAAGGGAGAGAATTTTTCCATTTTTGCCTTAAAAGAGGATATTCCTTCAATAATTGAAGTAGAGGGCGATGAGTATTTTAATATAGCTGAATATCAACATAATAAGATTGTAATTGATCTTGATGAGGTTGAAGAAGATACAAAGCTATTTTTTAAGATGACCATGTTTTCTAGCTGGCGTTCATTTATAGATGGTAGAGAGTTTTGGCCTAAGATGTATTTCCCCGATCACTTTCCTATAAAGGAGGGTATAAGGAAAAACCTCTTTTCGAATTTTCAGAATAAGATACCCTTTATGTTTCTTGATATAGAAAAAGGAACAAAGCAGGTTATTTTTAAATATGAAAATGGGCCAAGGGAGAAAACCGGAATAAAAATAACACTAATTACCTTACTGTTGGTAGTAATAATTGGCATATGGAAGATAATACCTAAATCTAAATGCACAAAACCTTAAATATAAGCTTAATAGCCGTTATTCTTTTGGCGATTGTTGTATGCGCAGTATTGTATTTCAATATCTCTTCTTTACAAGGGCCCTTTATGTTTGATGAGGCCTTCCATGCCATAGAGAGCCTTAAGCTCGCAAGAGATATTCAATCCTTTGATTTATTTGCCCTAGCGCGACATGCAAGTACTCAAATTTGGTATCCGTTTATGCATTCTCTTATAAGCGCTTTCTTTTTATGCATATTTTCTGAAACTATGATTGTGGCTATATTACCTAGCCTGGTGTGTTTATTCTTATCGGCTATTATGGTTTATTTCTTAAGCTACGAGATCTGTGAGAATAAAAATAGAGCAACCCTAGCCTCTATAATTTCGGTAGTCATGGTTCTTGGCTCGCCGGCACTGCTCTTTTATTCTACAACGGTGGTTTTGGAATTAATGGCAATGGCTTTAGTTTTGATAAACCTACTTGTTTTTTTTAAAGCATTAAAGAAGGATTCTTTTAGGTGGTATTTTCTAAGTGGTTTTTTGATGAGCCTGATCTTTTTCACCAAGTATGAAATAGGGGTTTATTTTATAACAACCATTTTTTTGGTTAACTTATCAAGAGGGAAGAAGGGCTTAAAACCACTATTATTTATATTGCTAAGTAGCATTACTCCTATATTGATATGGCTTATTTATCCATCACCTGTGAAGGCAAAGCTTTTTATAAACCGCATACTACATGCGGTAAGTTATCCTCAGTATGGAGCTAGTTCTCTTATAGGACATATTTTTTACTATCCGAAAATCTTTTTTAATATATATAGCTTTTCTTATTTATTGTCTATTGCTATGTTTGCTGGGATTATTTATTCTTTTAGATTGATAAGGGATCTTAAGATAAGAACTCTTTTGGTTTTTATTGTTATTTCTTTTATGGCGGTTACTAGGTTACAGGTAAAACAAATAAGGTATTTTTTGGTGGTGTTGCCGATTATATTTGTGCTATCAAGTTATATGCTTTCTAAAATGTTTTTTGTAGTTAAAAAGAAAAAAATAAAATCATGGATAAAGATTTCTTTAGTAGTCGTTTTTGTTGGGATAGTAGTAGTTGAGAGCTTTAGGCTGCCTAAATTAACGCGTAATTTAAGGAGAGAGGATTTTGATACCTCTAATTCTATCACCCAGGCTTTGAACTTTATCTCTTCGGGTATTGATAGCTCAAGACCGGTAGCTGTTATAGGGGTTTTCAATGAGCTTAGCATCTTTCTTATAAAATGGCATCTTTTAACTCAAGTTCCAGGAAAGCAAAATCATTTTACCGTTACATTGCCTGATAGGCACCCAAGCCTGAGGAATGAATTTGGCATATCCTCGGATTATTACCCTGGCTATAAAAAGGAATTTGACTGGTTCCTGAAAGAGGGAGGGTTTAAGTATGTAGTTATTATCAATGTTAGGGACTCCTCTTTGTACTATCGGCTTAATAACCAGGACTATCAGCGCTGGAATAGATGGCAGCTAAACTTTATCCCCCTAATTGAAAAGCATAAGGATTATAAATTAAAAGTAGCTAGGGACTTTGATAATCATACGTTGGAAGTGAGAATATACGAAAAGTTAGAATTATAATAGGTCGCATATGAATATCATTAAACTTATTACTCCGGATTATATAACAGGTAGAATATTATATTTAGGCAAGGCAATCTTAGACATCTTTTTTCTATTGATTCGTAAGCCTTCAAGACAGTCTCTTCGATTTGCAAGACTTATTTTGCAGGTTACGCCACGATATACGATGGTTCAAAGCATGCGTCTTATAAAACTTTATGATTTGGTTAAAGAGGTGAATGCATTGAATCTTGCAGGAGATATAGTAGAGTGTGGTGTATGGAATGGTGGGTCTGCGGCAGTAATGGCTGTTGCATGTCGGGATGATAAAATCCATCCGCAAAAGAGAAGTTTCTGGCTCTTTGATTCCTTTAAAGGTCTTCCTAAGCCAGGAGAAAGAGATGGAGAGAATGAAAAGCGCTTTTATTTTGAGGGATGGACCAAAGGAGATGTTAAAAATGTTAAAGACGTTTTTAATAAACTTTGTCTTTCGCTTGAGGATGTTAAAATTATTCCAGGATGGTTTGATTCAACCTTGAAAGTAGCTGATGTGGGCCAAACAGCGATCTTACATATAGATGCAGATTGGTATGAATCTGTAAAGACAGTTTTAGAGAATTTATATGATAAGGTTATACCGGGCGGTTTTATAGTCTTGGATGATTATGGAAGATGGGAAGGGTGCAGGGCGGCTGTGGATGATTACATAAAAGAACATAATATTAAAGGGGTAAAAATGAAGCAAATCGATAAATGTGGGGCCTATTTTCAGAAACCCCAGGGAGAAACTTTATGAAAGATTCGCAGGATAAGACAATTGCTTTTAGCGGTGAGCGAATGGTACCTGGTAAGGCGCTGGAAATTTTTTTTCAAGAGCACTTTGAGAGATATCAATTTGCCAGAGAGTTTATTAAGGATAAGGTGGTTCTGGAGTCTGGTTGCGGAGAGGGGTATGGATCTAATTATCTAGCTGAAACAGCGAGCCAGGTCGTAGCCATTGATAAATCCTCTGAGACTATTTTACATGCCGCTGGTTGCTACAAGCGCGATAACCTTGAATTTAAAAGTATAGATGCTACCGATGCCTCCTTTGGCCCAGAGACTTTTGATGTAGTTTGTGCTTTTGAAATTTTTGAGCATATACAGAATTATGAGAAATTTATAAACCAGATGAAAAAAGTATTGAAACCTGGAGGTATATTTATAGTTTCCACGCCAAATAAGAAAATGCATTCACCTGGCAGGAAGAAACCAAGGAGTCCGTATCACTATAAGGAATTTTATCTTAATGAGTTTCAAGTCTTATTAGAGAAATATTTTAACAAGGTAGAAATATACAACCAACCGCCATCTGGGTTCTTGAGTACACTTTATGTATTTATTTCAAGACATATTGACCTTGCGCGTTTTGGTTGGCTTTTTCTTTTTGTTCAAAAATGCTTGTTAAAGCTTCCAAAACGCTCCTGTAGAACAAGCCAAGAGAGTATTGCATTAGCACTGAAAAAGGAGTGCAGAATTTCAAAAAAGAAATTTCCAAATATTTTATCATTTGTGGCAGTATGCAAAAAATAACGTTTTTGAAATTGTTGTAAATATAAAATTAGCATGTTAAAATAACCGCAACCTTTATAATTTTATGGAGTTACAAAAAATATAATGAAAAGAGCATTTGTAACCGGTGGGGCTGGATTTATTGGTAGTAATTTAGTTCGCGAGTTATTGGCTAAGGATTTTCAAGTAAGCGTATGTGATAACCTATGCCTGGGTAAGGAAGAGTTTATTGGTGAGCACCTAAATAGACCTGATTTTAAATTCATAAAGTCCGATTTACTGGATCTTGATAATCTGAAAGAAATAATGGCTAATCATAGCATAGTGTTTCATATGGCGGCAAACTCTCACATAGAGGATAGTTTGAAATATACAGATCTGGATCTTCGGCAAGGTACAATAGCTACCTATAATGTTTTGGAGGCTATGCGTTTAAACAATATAAAAGAGATAGTTTTTGCTTCTAGTTCAGCTGTATATGGTGAGGCGCAAATTA
>CAZOIE010000041.1:0-8675 GCA_964579905.1 uncultured Planctomycetia bacterium | reverse complement strand
TCATTGGTAAGATTTAGCTTATGGGAAAGTTCGGCTAGATTGGATAGATTTTCATTTCTAAAGTTGATTATTTTTTTAAGCTCTTTAAAGATATCAGGTAGGTTATAATTAATGGTAGCTCTATCATGCTCATTATTTAACTTTGACAGTGCTAATGGCAGCACATCAAAGATATCAAAATCTGTGTGTCCATCCAAAAAATATCCCTTTCCAAAAAGCGCTTCACCCAGTTTCTCAGGGAAGTGCTTTGCAATTAAAAGGAGTCTGTTTCTTTCAACCTGAAATCTTACAAAATCCCTATTTGAAGAGCCATGATTGGTATGTTAGATAATACTCCTTGGAACTAAAATTTGTTTCCAACCTGCTTTTTGACAGCGTAGAGATATATCTATATCCTCTAGGTACATCATAAAATCTTCATCAAAAAAACCAATTTCATTAAGGCAGGGCCGCCTAATCAGCAAAGAACATCCACATAGAGATTTAACCTCCCTTAATTTATCAAAACTGCCACTATCAACCTTTCGCAAACCTAAGTCTCCCCAGTAAAAATTTGGAAATTCTTGATGGCCAACACTATTTATCCTTCCATTAGGTAAAAGAATCTTGCTTCCAACACAACCAATCTTTTTGTCCTGTACAATTACCTTCACCAACTCCATTAACCAATCCTTGTTAACCCAGGTATCATTATTTACAAAAGCTATAAAATCTGCTTTTGACTTCATAATACCAAGGTTATTGGCTTTGCAGTAGTTATTGATATTGTTATAAACAATATTTATTTTTGGAAAATTCTTTCTAACAAATTCGACCGAATTATCCTCTGAAACATTATCCACCATTATAACCTCAAGCAGATTTTTGGGATAACTAAGCTTAAATATGGAATCAAAGCATTTTTTCAGATATTTTTTTCCATTAAAATTTACTACGACTATAGAAACCTTGGGTAGCTTCATATTTAGATTATAGTTTTAAAAGTTATAAACTGACTTATACTGCTTGCTTACTATATTAGAATCATAGTTGCGCCTCACAAATAAACGGGCATTGTCCCCCATCTCATAACATAGAATTTGATCTTTCAATAGGTTAATTACACCTTCTGCAAACCTACGAGGATTACTTCCAATAATAACTTCTTTATTATTCTCCAGACCTATACCACTTACTGCACATGGAGTAGCAACTACTGCTAGGCCCATTGCCATTGCCTCTAATATCTTAACTTTTAATCCTCCGCCAAGCCTAAGTGGTACAACAAAAACTCTGGATTTAGCCAGAAAGGGTTTTATATCAGCCACCTCTCCTATAACATTTATATTTTTCCTATCGGCCAATGCTGAAAGTCTGTCCCCAGTATCTGTTCCTAGTATAGAAAGAGAGGTTTCCGGGATTTTATTCTGAATTAGAGGAAAAATCTTATTGCAAAAATAAAATATCCCATCAATATTTGGATAGTGGCCCATATAACCAATGAATATAATATCAATAGCCTTTTCAGTAGTATCAAAGTTATAAGCTGACATATCCAACTCTATCGGCATAACAGATGTATTTGTCTCTTTTGATAAGTTCATTACCCTCTTTCCTTCTTTATCTGTAAAAACAATTACCTTATCAAATTTGCTATATGCCTCTTTATGAAATCTAACTTTCCTTAACCAATTATCTATCCATCTGAAATATCCACATTCCACTGGTTTCTCATATGAACCAAATAAAGAAAAAAGGCTCGTATCATGTTCAACCAAAATTTTGGGGATATTATTTATATCCATAGTATAGTGAGCCATAAAGGTGTATTCTGTCTGAACAACATCTACAGGGTAGGTCTTGAGTATCTCTTGTAATTTTATCCTGAATTGATTTGAATAGAACGCCTTTACCACCTCCGGCAGTGGTTTATTTTCTTCCTTGCTAACTTGGCTGGGGCGGCGTATAACAGTAAATACCTCTTTACAAAAAAATCTAAGGTGTGGAATATATTTCTTCTCTATTTCATCTTCAATAAATGAAAGTAGAATTACGTCATAATCTCTCGATAGAAACCTTATAGAATTATACATCTTTAATTTGCCACCATCTTTGGGAGGATATGGCAAAAATGGGCTTATTATTAAAACCATCTTCTTATCTAAGATTTGCTTTTTATTACTCACTAAATAATCAGGCGCAAGTACTTCCATCTATTCCTTCCTTGAAAACTCAGATGATGGTATTAGTTTCTGAATGACATTAAAAACCTCTTTGGCACTTATTAAGTCCATGCATATAGGTTCCTTGGAACATTTATGCTTGTAACAAGGAGTACATCCCTTTGAAGAGACAATCTTAATACCTCTCCCATATAGCTCTATCTCCTGTGCACAAGTAGGTCCAAAGAGCGCTACAACTTTCTTCTTCAAGGCAATAGCTATATGAAGACTCAGAGTATCACCGCTTACAACCAAATCGCAACAGCTAATAATAGAAATAAATTCTTTTAGGGAATTACCGTATCCTGCATCTACAACATCTCTTCCTACTCGCTCTAATATTTCCTCATTTCTATCTTTTTCATCCTTGCCACCTAAAAGTATAATTTTTGAATTACAACTTTCCTTGAGACTATTTACGAGCTCTACAAAACCATTCATGGTCCATTTCTTATGTGGAAATATAGATCCGCATCCAGTATTTAAACCAATCTTAAAATCATCCTGATCTAAATGATGTTTATATAAAAAGCTATTTCTGAAATCCTCCTGTCTTTTATCAATATTCAGCACATACTCTTCATTCTTAAATTCTAAACCAACGCTTTCGAAGGCTATTTCCTGGTAACTCTTTTTATTCGTTCTAAATTTAAGCTCATCGAACAAACCTAAACTAAAACCATATTCGGCCTCTTTATTAATAGGATATATATTCCCTTCTTTACTTAAACCATAGCCAAATTTTTCTTGTGTTTTAACTAGCTCAGTTAATGCAGCTGCATGCTTTGCTTTGTCCAGGTTTATAACTACATCAAATTTTTCAACCTGCAGTCTTAATATGGAATCCAAATCATAAAGCAACAATCTGTCTAAAAAATTATTGCCCTCTAGAATACTGTGTGATTCTAAGCTTGTTATCCAGCTAATATGAGAATTAGGATATTTATCTTTAAGGCCAATAAGTAATGGCGTAGTACGCAAAACATCTCCTATTGAGGCTAATTTAATAAGTAAAATCCTTTTTCCTATAGGGTCATAATTAGAGCAATCTTCGCAACGTGTATTATATGCACAGGGTTTATCTCCATTAAAAAGTTTGCAATCCAGCTTAAGATTCATATCTTTAAAGAACTCTTTTTAGCTTTTTTATGCCCTCTTAAATAAAAAAAATCTCTTTAACCAAAAGAAAAAAGCGGAAAATAAGAGATATATAAACACCGTTATATTCCTTGCTACAATAACTGCAAACCATGCTATAGCAATCGGAATTTTAATCAAGTCAACTGTAGTTCTCTGCCTAATACTCCACCATTGATTCCATCGATTAAAAAGACATACATTAGCCCGAGTAAAAAACAGTGCAACAATCATTGGAGTTATATCAAGAGATGTAAGAATTATAAAATCAAGGTTTCTCTTTCTTTCTTTAAGCAGTTGGAAAGCAATTTTATATCTTTTAATACAAAATTTCTCTGGTGGATAGATCATTTCAATACATTTAAACTTTTCTTCTATATACTTTTTTCTGTGCTCAAAGGTTAAAAGGGCTATATGGTTATTTTCAAAGCTCCATTTTGTTTTATCTAGGGTAGAGTTCAAATGTTCTTTCGATATCTCATCATTGTCTACTATAAGCACTTGCTTATTCAACATGCCACAACTTCTGAAATTTAATATGATAAATATCTTCCCAAATTGTTTTATTAAATTTTACATTCTACATTCCCTATCATATTAAAAGGCTAGGTTATTTAAAGAATACTTCGATCTGATTTTTGAGAGTAAGATTTTTCTTAGGCGATTAGCTTCGTTTAATTCAGCGTTTATATCGATCGCTTTATTTACATATCTCAGCGCTAAATGAAAATCTTCATTTCTAAAAAATGCTTTTCCGATATTTAAAAAAACTGTAGGGTTGTTTTCCCACCATTTTCTATTTTGAAATTTACGATGGTAATTTAATTCCTCTTCAACAATATCCGCATATATGTCGATGGCCTTGATAAAAGAAAAACCCGCTCTCTCTGGACAATTCCAATTTTCATTAGAATAGCAAATTCCAGTATAGAAATACATAAATGCAAAAGCACGGTTATTATCATAATGGATCTCAAGTAAATTTTCATATTCATCTTCAGTTCTTAAATTACTCCATTTCCATTCTTTCTTAGGCTTTATAAGTTCTTCATTGTAAAGCACATTACAAATTTCTTTTGCGATAATCCAATTTCCAGCTGGTAGAGGATGGACAGAGTCGACAAAAAGATTATCACCTATTAGTCCATGTGAAGATTCCTTTTCAAAAGCTACAATTAAATCCGCTAAAGGTATACTAAATTCTTCGCTAACAGATCTTATAACTTGATTGAGGTGACTTGAAATCCTTTGCTTATTTCCATCTAAATCGCAAGCTTTTTGGTAATTGAGCTTGGCCTTATCATATTGTCCCAAGTTCTCATATGAACTGGCTATATAGTAATAACCCATGGCATTCTCTTTATCGATTAATAAACATTTTTTGAAGCAATCTAACGCTGCTAAGTAATCTGAGTCTCTATAGAACTCTACCCCTTTTTCTAGAAGTCTAGTATAGTGCATCCTATCTTCATCCTTCAGTTCCTCAGAAAACCTTGCTTCTAATGGTAGATGATCTTTTAAATTTACTGGTATTGTACAAAGTAGCGTTTTAACCTTTTTATTTCTAGCCTGTCGTATCATCTCCTTTAAATTTCTCCGATATTTTACATCAACACTATGAAACTTCTCGGCGAAGTTAAAATTATTACTTATCAATTCATTTTTAGCCAAAATGATACTTCGCTTTATAAAAAAATAAAACCTACTTTTGTTAAGCAACCTATTCAATTTTACTATTAAAGAATCGCCAGGTGGAATATACTTATGATAGAATTCGTTGTTGCTAGAGTATACTATTATTAAATCAGGTGAATAATTCGAAATTTCTAACAATAACTCAAAGCTTCTGGAACTATCAAATCCACCCACGCCTGCATTTATAACTTCTATTTTGCTTTCTGGCAGGATGTCTCTTAATATTACCTCTAAAAACTTAACAAAGGATGCCTCAGGAAATAAAGCTCCTCTCACCGTTGAATCGCCTAAACAGAATATCCTATAATCATTATCATTTTTCTTCTCTGAAAACTCCTTATGCTCCACCCCTTCTCTATATCCAGACAATATTTTTTCTCCGTTAGGCAAAGTCCTTTTTCTAAAAAAGTTATAAGTTACAGGGTAATCAAAAAAATTGTCTTTTTTAGCATACTTTTCTCCATATCTTATCATTCGTACGCATATTTCACCTGATGAGAAGAATATCAATATGCTAAAACATATCAATATGGCTTTTTGGTAAAAGGATAATTCTTTCTTCATTCCAAAGTTAATACTTTTTTAATTTAATCCATCGACTGCAATGAAAAATACCTTTAATATCAATTCTTTATTCCTATTTAACGCTAAACTAAAACTATCATGTCCAATGTGGCAGCCACTTGTCTTCATCTCCAACAATCATTGCTTTCCAACATTTACAAGCATTAAATTCGCAATCCATTGGGCCGTCTAATAAGCTAAATCCTTTATCATCAATAATATTACCTAACTTAGCAACATGATCTATTGCACAACACCTAAACACATCTCCATTAACATCTATTTTAGCGTACTTATGACCCATTAAACACGACTTCCTTTCATTTTTACTTTTATCCCCTAAATGATGTGAAAATAAACCTTTATTAGTTGGCGCATCACCTCCGCAGACCTTAATTATTTCAATTTCTGTATCCGTGTAAGACTCGGGATATTCCCGACCCTGAAATTTACCGCGAAATGGCTGAATAACAATAAGCTCTATACCTTTTGTTTTAATTTCTTCTACATAGAGTCTCATCTTATCCAAATAAGCTGGATATGCAACAAAGGTTACAGAAACCGTTATGCCTTCTCTTTTCAAAAATGAAACCTTTTCGAGAAAGTCATCCAACACGGCAAATTCAGGATGAAAGGATGCATTTATATTAAGCTCTCTTTTAACTCCAACTTTATTAGCTATTCTATTAACAAATTTGTTTGGATCAAAAGACAGATTTGTTGATATTTCAACTGAGCCATTATTTATCAATAAAAATTCTAGTAAATCAAAAAAAGATGGATAAGTCGAGGGTTCACCGCCAGAAAAGTTGAAAAAACAACTGCCATACAAATCAAATATCCTACTCCATATATTTTTCCATCTGTCAATCGTCGGGTAGCGATTTTTTTTATAAATCCAACCCCAATCTTTATTGAAAAAGCAATAACTACATCTATAGTTACAGCCATAGTGTATATCCCATGTCCAAAAAACACCCCTAGCATTAAAGGGTACTAGCAGATCATCCTGTTGCTTGTTCTCGTTCATATCCTCAACATCTTTACTTTTAACAAAAATTCCTTCACTATTTACTTCTGGTTCTAATAATTCTTTCAACTCTGTATCCGATTTATCACGTGTTATGACATGTGTCTTAAATTTATTAACAGACTCAGGTTTATTTCTCAAACAAACTTTACAATACCCTTCATCTGCATTTATTAAACAATTTCTTATAGCCTGATAAATCTCTCCATTCCATATGTCTATAAAACTTTTTGTATTTAAATTTTCACTGAAGTTACCAAAAAGACAACATGGAAGAATATCTCCCTCAAGATTTATCATAACTTGAGACCATGGTTCTTTGCATATTGGAATTTGTGGATAATCAGGCTGATCAAACTTCCAGGGTAACTCTATTGCTATATCAAGTTCTTTTGCAATAATCTCTGCTTCTTCAATCATCTGATTCGTTTTGGCCTTTTCAAAAAAACAGGATAGATGTTTTTGGTTAAAGTTATAAATTGAATTATATTCACAGGTAACTCCATCTACTCCCAATTCCTTTGCAAATCTTACAAAATCCGGAAGGGTCTCAATGTTTGAAGTAGTGGCAAGAAACATCAGGGAAACATGGCGCGGGTTACCACGTTTTCTTTTACATTCAAGGAGATATTTCAAATTATTCAACACTAAATTGAAATTACTATAATTTGTAAGTCCTTTATAGATTTGAGGATCAGATGTGTGCAGGGATATTTGGATTAAATATGGGCTTCTACTCTCACTTATTAAATCGGAAAAATCTTGTGTAATAGTAGATCCATTAGTAGCAAAACTTTTTTCAACGTGAGAATAATTGTCATCAAAATATGATAAAACTTTTTTTGCTCCCTTCAGAAGCAATAATTCTCCTGCCCCTGTCAAATTAAGCCTCTTTGCCTTATTGATAATTGGGAAAAGTTCTCTTTCTAGCTCATTTTTATATTTTTCTAAATCAAAAAAAGCATAGTTGCTTGGGCGTGAACAGAAAGAACATTCATAGTTGCAAGGACCGTTTATCTGAAGAAAAATATTAGGGGGAGTCGAGTTAAGAATAATTTTTCTCGAATTGTATTCATGATCATTAAGTTTTTCATTATCTTCCTGGCTTTTCATCTTTTCTTCTATCGTATCGTAACTTGCCAACGATCCTAGAGGTAACAATTGAGATTTAACATTTAGCTTCTCATGACATAATCCAATATATTGGGAAACGGATTTATCTACTCCTCCTAGTGCTAAATATTGTTCATAACTCGTCTTTGCCATCTCGAAATCTTCTTTAAAGTAATAATAATTACCTAGACATAACCATTTATCTCGTTTGATATCACCAACCCCTGTTACTAGCGGCTTATGTGCAAGCTTATTTGTAAGTTCACAAAATCTCTCATACCTATCCAGTCTGACTAAATAATTATTACCCCCACCTTGAGATTCCCAAAATAGATTATCACCTCCATTATGAGGAATCATAACATCAAACTCTTCTCTATGTTCGTTTAAGTAACTAAATCGTTCTAAGGCACAGAAGGTCCTACTTGGATAAATTTCACTCATAAACTTCCCATTTCTTTTTAGGAACTGTAAAGTTTTCTGGAAATCTTCTTCTGTTTCCGTAGGAAATCCAAACATGAAATTGCCTTTTGATGGAATACCAGCATAGTAAATATCTCTTACTACTTTTTCAGCAATCTCAGGAGTATACCTCTTCCTCATATCCCTCAATACCTTTTCTGAACCACTTTCAATTCCATAATTAAGCTCTTCACACCCTGCCTTTTTGACCATTCCCAAAAGTTCAGGTGTCATTTCTGAGCGAATTATAACCTGAGCACTCCAACTAAAATCCTGTAAATCTGCATCTTTGTCCTCTCCTCTGGCAATCACCAATTTTTCAATCCACTCTCTAAACACCTTAATATTCCCATTGACCAATGAGTCCAGAAACATAATATGTACATGTTTACTGTTTCCAAAACGCTTCTTATAATTTTTTACCTGGTATTTTATCTCTTGAAAAATTCTCTCGCCGCTCATCGTCTTAAAAC
>CAZOIE010000040.1:0-8877 GCA_964579905.1 uncultured Planctomycetia bacterium | reverse complement strand
GCATTGGTTGGCTCACCTTTTGTGTTTGTAAGATATTTTATTGCATAAAAGGCTCTATAGCAAAAGGAGTTGCCATCTATTAGGAATAATCGTTTTTTACTCATATTTAAGTGGATGTTATCAAATGGTAAAGTTGGAAAGTTTAAAGAATAAGTAGCATTATTTTAAAGAAAGGATTTAGGCATCTTCAAGTTGCTTATTTTAACTTTATATTATTTATTATAAATATAGCTATTTTGCTGTGGGATATTATGAATAGAAAAGGGGGTGTTACAAAAATATTCCTTGTTATGTAATTTTTTGTCTAAAATTATCTATTTAATGCTTCGCTCTTAAATCTTTTCCTTTGGTGGCAAAAGATATGCCGTAACAAAGATCATTAAGTTTCTCTTCTCTTTTCTGTCGTATGATCTCTTAAATATGCCTCCCAATAGTGGTATATCACCTAAAAGCGGGACCTTGTTCTCTTCCTTTGTATGATCTTCTTTAATAAGACCTCCCATAACAATGGTATCGCCATTGTTAATAACAAGGCTCGTGGTAGCTCTTCTTGAATCAAAGAATGGCTGTTCAATCGGAGCAGAGGCTGTACCATAATTCTTCCACTCACCTATCTCGCTCACCTCTGGGGTCAATGTAAGGTTAATTGTTTTCTCATCCTCACCTACTACTGGCGTAACCTTTAATATTATACCTATATCTCGGGTCTTGAAGTTTGATGGTGTGGTGGTTGAATCCTTTACCTTAACGCCCGAAGCATTATACTCTGCTGACTGCGTATCATAACTGGTTGGATAAATATACTCCCTTACTACCTTTATTACTGCTTCTTGACCATTTATTGTAGTAACCTTTGGTGCTGAGAGTAGATTGCTCCTTGAATCTGTCTCAAGTGCATTCATAACTACCTGAAACTGGCTAAAATCTAGCACTCCAAAAGTAAAATCATTTGCTGTAGCATACGGAAAGCCTGCTCCAGGATCTGGTGGAAAATCGGACGAAGACTCACTAAGTGGCAGGTAATCTCCGCCGGATGTTGAGCGCTCAAACGGGAATGTGGAAGGTCTTGCAGCACCACTTCCAGATATCTGCGGTGTCCAGTTTATACCGATATTCTTTAAATCTGTTGCATCTATCTCAACGAACTTTGCCTCTATCATAATTTGTAATGGAGGTACATCAAGTTCGCTTAAAATCTTCTCAATAATTGCATGGTTTGAAGGTGTATTTCTTATGATTAAAGTAGATGTTCTATTATCCTGAAATATCCTAGAACCCTCTGGCCAGGAAACACAGCTAACTATAACATCCTTCATGGTAACCGTAACATTGCCGGCTACCCCACCTGCGCCACCTATCTTGACACCCTCCATGGTTGCAAGTAGAGTCGTTGGTGGCAATAAACCAATTTCATTGGACGGTGGAAGAACTCCTTCATTTGTCGAGACTGTACTACGTACTCCCATATAGGGTATACCTGTAACACCAATCTCATTTGACTTAATAGCTGATGGAGTAGTAACGGTATCAAATGTTGTAAAGGTGGTGAGGCTCCCTAATCCATATGACAACTTATATATTTTAGTAGCAAGATCCTCATTTGAAAGATTTGCTCTATTGGAAATCCAGATAAGATTCTCCTCTATTCTATAAGACAATCCTTTTGTCCTTAAAACAACCTCGAGAGCATCTACAACGGTGAAATCCTTAAGATGCACCGTAACATTCATAGGCTCAGTTATAGCCGTCTCATCCAAAACAATATTTATACCACTTAGATCGGTTAGGTATGTTATTACATCACGAATATTTGCATTATTGAAATTGCAGGAAGCTAATTTAATCTGAGCCTTTTTCTCTATTGTCTCAAGAGAATACGGTCTCTTTTCACCCGGCTTGCCTATGGGCGTGAGTGATTGCTCTGTGGACCAAACCTCTTCTACATCAATAATTCTCTCTTTATCGATAAGCTCTTTTTCAATAGAAGCCCTCATCAAATCTATATTCATCTGGGCTTCCTTTACCTCTTTAATAAGTTTCAAAATTTTAATGTTATTGGGTTCAATCTTTTCAGCCTGTCTATATTTAAGCAATGCGCCCTCATAATCACCCTTTTTATAAAGCCTCTTACCATCTTCAAGGAGAATCTCCACGAGATCTCTTTCAGTCTTTGGCTTACTTTTGATTATCCCTTTCTCAAATGTACCAGCGCTTTTTTTAGGTGTTGTCTCCTTTACAGCGGTAGTCTTCTTGGTAGCGGTAGACCTTACCTTCTTGGTCTTGGTTATCTTTGGCTTCCGCTTCCTTGGAACAAAGTTCTGCTTTGGAGAGGTTGAGCTTGGCTCACCAGCCTCCCTAGATATCACTAGCTCATCTGAAGAAACTGTGGTCAAAAACCCTGAAAAAAGCACTGAAATTAGGGCTAACAATAAGGTAATAGAGAGTTTTTTTCGTATCATTTTTTCCAACCTTTTTTTTATTTGTTATGCTATCCGTTAATTATACTTTTGTCAAGTACTATTATACTATTTACGTGGAGTATAATAAATACTAATATTAGAATTAGTAGTATTATTAAAGAGAATTAACTTTGATTCTGATATAGATTTTACGACAAAATTAGCAATATTGCTACCCTTTACAGCAAAATATGTTCTATTTTCCAAATTTACCTGTCCAATCAACCTACCATCTGAAAGCTTAATATACCCTTTATATATAGGCACAGGCTGTTTCTTAATCTCCTCATATTTATGTACCCTAGGTTTAGACGATGGGATCTTTTTAGCTACCCTAAATGCATTAAAGATATCTCTCTTCTTAAGCAATTTGTATAATTTTGTGATGCTAGACTCAAAAGCAGAAACCTTTCTCTTGGCCTTCTTTTTAAGCTCAATTGCCTCAATTGCAGATACATCAATATCTGCAGATATCAGCTCAGTTCCATCTGACTTAGATGTAACCTGTAAATCATTAACAAGATATAGATGATCCAGTTTATTTATGTCCAATAGAAAATCAACCAAGCCAGGTGTAAAACATTCAAGTGAAAACTTAAATCTATATTCATTTAACAAGGGGTCATCGGAATTTTCTAAACTTATCTTCGTTGGAGTAATTAATTCAATTCCCTTTAGAGCCCTTATATCTGTTTTTATCATAAACAGGATAAGTTCCTTTGCATATTGTAACTGAGAGTAAAGAACCTCTAATTCCTCTCTCTTAGGAAGCTGCTCTTTATAGATATCAAACCCGAAGAAGCTATCTGTTAAGATAAAATCTGTCTTTAAGGCCTCATCTATTAGAAACGTTTGTGTATCGTAGAAAGTATCCTTAAAATCAACGGGCTCAAAATTAGCCATATCGGGTAATGATACGCTGGCAAAGCCAACTTTAGAAAATAAATCCTCATAATTAGAACTTAATTGCTCGAGATACTTCTTAGATGATTTAAGAGCTAATTCTACCTCTTTAATCTTGTAGTGCGTATCATCACTTGCAAGGTCATCCTGTTCAACTTCAAAGCTACCATCCTTCGGATAAACCGTCTTAACCCTAAACATATCGATTTCACTTGCTAAATTATCAACCTCTGTCTTCGAGGATGAGTATCCAGTAAAAGAACTAGCTGCCCATGCTATTGACGCTAACAACAACAGAGACAGGCCTAGAAGTAAGAAAAATGATGTAGGTTGTTTTTTGTATATTAATTGAAGGTTTTTCACTTTACTCCAGTTCCATTCTAATAGTGAATACTCGCATATCTTGAATCGGCTGCTCCGTCTTACTTCGTTCAACGTTTGCCGATACTATTTCAACATCTTTAAACATCTTGGATTTCTCCAGCTTGTCCTTAAAATCTGCTATCTGAATAAACGCGCCCTTTACCTTACCTTCAATAACTACAGAAGAAGCACTACGGCTAAATTTTGTAAGCCACAGCTCTTTAGGAATAACCTTTGCCAATTCGCCAAGTACTTTTGTGTGAAAGAATTTATCTGTCTGAATATCTATTAACTTAGAAATTTGTTCCTCAAAACTCTCAAGTTCCTTATTTAGCTTATTTAGCTGCTTATCATATAAGCTAAGCTCCTGCTTTTTGCTATTTAGATCTTTTACGGTGAGTTTATTCTTACCATTTAGAGAATTAAATGCATACCCTATTCCCATAAAAGCGATGAGCGCTACGACGATTAATGAAAAAATGCCTGGCAGTTTTTTCTTCAGCGCATTGAAGATTTTTTCCTCATTAGGTAAAAGGTTTATATTTATGTCCGTAGCATTGTCAAACCCTCGTAGAGCCAACCCTATAGCAGGCGCATAAACTTGACCAGGAACTAGTTCTTCCTTATTGGCCGTTAATATCTTTGAATTTTTAGATGGAATAGAGATCTTTTCTACCGGCATATTAAGATTACTCTCAAATAGCTTATCCAGATTAGGAAGATTAGATGTGCCGCCGGTTAAAAAAACATTTTGCAGGTTCTTTGACATTGCAAACTGCGACTTATAAAAACCTATTGAATTTGAAACTTCATTAATTATGCTTGTCAATATCGGAGCTATAACGCTGTTTGCTTCGTTAGATTCGGTTGGTGCGCTAGGCGCATCTATTACCTTACCCACCTGCGAAACCAAGGCCTTTACTTCTTTTCTCTTACGCTCTTCTGCCTGTTTAAAATTAATGTTGTAATGAACCATTAAGGATTTTGTAATATCGTTTCCTCCAAGTGCAATAGAACGTGTCCAAATGTTGTGATCATCCTGGATTATGACATCGGTAGTCTTAGCACCAATATCTACGATTATGAAATGCTGTTGTTTGCTTATAAGCTTAACTGTATTAAGACATGCTAAAGAGCTGGCATCCACTATCTCTATATCAATTCCGGCCTGTTTCAGGCTATCCAGTAGAAAGTGTATGATTTTATTTTTTACGGCTACCAGAAGAATATCAAATTCAGGGGTGTTGCCCCGGGGAAATACCTGATAATCCCAAATAACCTCTTCAATCGGGAAGGGAACCTGCTGCTGGGCCTCAAATTTGATCATACGAGCAAGTTCTTTTTTATCAACCTTTGGAAGCTTTATAAACCTAATAAATGCGCTTTGACCCCAAACAGATATACAAACCTTCTTGGTTTTCTTTGGAATGTTTTTCAGTTGGGCTTTTACGATTTCTCGTACGGCATCTTGTGATTGGACCGCCTTCAGCGTGGACTCATCAAGTTCAAACTCGCTAATAAGTGCTTTCTCAACATAAAAAGCATCTCTTATCTTTTTTAACTCAGCAAGCTTAATTGAACTTGAACCTATGTCTATCCCAATAAAGATATCAGTTTTACCCATAATGATCTAAAAGTTATCTAAATAATTATAAATATTAATAATAAGTTTTATTATACCTTAGCGATATTGTCAAGAACTCTTTTTGATTATGCAATTACTTAAGGAGTCTATTGCATCTCTTTATATCAAGCAATACCTTTTTGCGAAGTTTCAGATCATCTGTAAAGTTATATACCAACATATAACAGTTTAAGGCAGCCCGAACTCTGGACTTTGACTCCTTTGAGCCACTATCCATTGAGCTTAACTCTTCTTCGATTTCCTTGGCCATTTCAAGATACCTATGGCAGTAACTTTGCACCTCATCGGGTGGTATGCTGGATAGGAATTCGTTTGACTCTTTCTGTAATCTACCAACAGGAACATTAAGAACCTTATCTTCTGATTCAATAAGTTTTCTAAGTAGGGTCTGGCTACCTTCAACGGCAGGTCTGCTAATCTCTGGATCCTTTGCAAGGCTAGAGGCTCTATAATAATCCAATGCAGCATAAAGAGCCCTCTGTGTGCTTTTAGGATCGGTTTCGCGGGAGGCTTGTTCGGTGGCTTCCTGGGCCTTCAAAAAACACCCCTCTAGATATTCTTCACGAGCCACCTCATCCTCAAATGTAGATAAGAACATCTTAAAGCTTATTGGGTCAAATGCAAGCTCTGGTTTTCCTTCGTCCTCCTTATTGATAGTAAATACTTTTTTTCTTTCTTCCTTTTTTTTCTCAATTTTCTTTTTCTTCTTTTTCGATTTTACCTTCTTTATCTTTGTAATATATGCATCTACCCTTTCAACATATGATAAATCTAAGTCCTTTGCTGTATTAAATTCCCCGAGTGCCTCATCGTAAAGTCTACTCTCAAAACAAAAAACCCCTAGCTCAAAATGAGCGGGTGCATTATTATCTTTAATCTTGGATGATTTTAGCTTATATAGTTCTTGCGGTGAGTGAATCTTAGATAAATCTACTGGCTTTTCTTCAATATTTTTGACATCTGCCTTATTGATTGACAAGGTTCCTGTCCTTACCTTTATTTTGTATTCCTTATCTGTAGATTCTATTATCTTTCCCTCAACACTTCCTCCATTCTTCAAATATACAATATCTGCATTTGCAACAGAAAGATTAACAAAAATCACAGCTATAGCTATAAATAAACTCTTGTTTGATTTTTTCCTCATTCGGCTATCTGTTTATAATAAACAGTCCTTACATTATTTGGTTTAAGAAATGTTAATGTCACATCCTCTAGCACAGGGGTTTCACTATAATCAAGATCTATGCTACTTAGATTAACCCTATATAGAATACTTTGTGATGGAGATTCTAAGATAGCACCTCCTCCTAGACCACTTGATGAAAAGTTCGTGCCGCCATCGGTCGATGTCTCAAACATAACTGTTTCACTTACAGAGTTTGCTGTTGTGGGTATGGTAACGGTTCCTGAGATTGTTCCCCATTCTAGGATCGAGTTATCAGCTAAACTAAAAGGTATTGATGTATAGCTACCATAACTAGGAATAATCCTTATATCATCCCATGCTGTAATCGAGCTATTCATATAAAAGCTTAATCTCCAATTGTCTAAAAGCCAACCTACCCCTGAGGTTGGAGGAAAAAAGTTTGGATAATCATATCTATTGTTTTCCCAAGGCTCACTAACGGGGTCAAAACCGGTTGTGTCAAAACCAAGAAAGTAGCTTGGCTGCTGGCTTAGACCCGTTGAAACAATCTTATAAGCTTTCTCCTCAACAAAAACATCATAATTTGAGGTTACTAACTTGCTGGCCAACCCACCAACAGCATCCGGAAATAGGCAACCATGAAACAATACATCCATAAAATCTGTTATCTCCTCGGTAACCCCATCCCCGCTTATATCCTGCCTACCGAACATTCCCATATAATAGAATCCGAATCGGTTAATAAATACCTTATGTAATCCTCCTGATGTATTGGAAAACTCCATATTTCCGACATTTTCACAACCATCCCCAGGTATAGGTGTCTGCGCATCATAGCTATATAGACGCATAGAAAACTCATCTGTAAAACTCCATTTATCTAGATCAAATAGTGTAAACTTTGAATAGGCACTGGTTGTAAAAAGCTGTTTGTCTGAGCTTGATTTCGAACCATACCCGCAATTTGTAATACTATAGCTTCCTGTATCTTGAATCCATTCACTGCTACTATAATCTTCATCCTCGTCAAAATTATCCCAAAACCCAAGTTTAAGCGCGTCCCCTATGGTTTCATAGCCATAATCAGGATATGTTATAAGATCCTGTCTATAGGTAAGTCCCAAATCATCGCTGGAATTTACAGGGCATGAATCAAACCATGTAACCTTATCATATGTTGGAATATCTAATGTCCCATTTGAGTTTGTATCCTCACCAGAATCCAGCACGCCATCATAATCAGCATCCTCGCCACGAAAATCTTCTTTATAGGTCGTGATAAAAGCTGCATCACTAAGATCGGAGAATAACGATACAATAGCTTCTACCTCGCTGCTTGCAACAGAAATACCAGCTTTATTTAAGAAAGTAGACTGAGCGTTTATTGAAAAACACCCTGAAAAAAGACAAAATTCCGTTGTAAAATTAGATGGTGCCGGAGAAGGTAACCTTAAATACGAATTAAAGAGCTCTTTAATCATGCTTTTTTTATCAGAGGTTATCAAGGCACTTGTATCAATGGCGCTATTAAGTTCTGCCCATGAGTTAAAGGGCCTAGCATCAATGAGCTCGGTCGCCAAATCTTGAGCTTCTAAACTAGTTATAATGCTCGTACCATCTGAAACCCCATTAAAAACGGCTACCAAAACACTCGATGATGCAGTATTTATATTTATGGGGGAGCGGTTTTGTCTATTTGAATCAATAAATGAATTTACTGTAATTAGATCCTTAATAGAGCTATAGGTCGCATCTCCTATTCCTGAGACACGCTTAACCTCTTCCTTTGTGGCAAAATTACTAGAATTTCTATAATCAATTATTCTCTGGGCTATGGTCGAGCCAATGGATGGCAAATTACTTAAAAGTAACAGGCTAGCGTTGTTTATATTTACCTTGGCCTGCTCATCCGTTATTACGACATTTGTATATCCATCATCAAAATTTAATGTGATTGCACCTGTAGCCCATGATTCACTTAGTGAATCTATTATCGTTGTTTTAAAATTACTCTTTAATATCGCAATAACATACTCAACGGCCGCCTCGGAAAAATATCTTACCCTTATAGAATTTGCATAGTTCTGGGCAGCTTTCCTTTCCAGCTGCATATTCACAGCAAAGGTGGTAAAGGTAACTGTAAAGATCGTGAGTATCCCAACCACCAGAAGTAACGCTATACCTTTATTATGCCTATTTGCTCTCATTTTATCTGTAGATTAATTTCATTCGCAGGCTAATTGCTATTTTTTAGGTATATCATTGTTGAAAACTCTTCTGCGATCTCCTTACCCAAATCATCTTGCACAGTAAGGCTCACCTTAACAGCATCAGGAAGTCCATCTGGATTTCTTTGT